>CAZNXI010000321.1:0-2262 GCA_964577005.1 uncultured Rheinheimera sp. | reverse complement strand
ATTGGGGTTTAAGTGTACAGGATAAACAATTTGGCAATTAGGGTAGTTAACTGCAATTTGCCTTATCGCCTCACAAATACGCTCAAAACCGCCGCCAAAACTTTCGCGGCGATGCCCAGTAACTAATACCATTTTTTTGTTTTTATCAAAAAACGGATAACGGTTGGATAAAGTATTGGCAAGCTGAGTATTTTGTTCAATTTTTTGCTTAACCAGCAATAACGCATCGATAACGGTGTTGCCTGTAACGCTAATATTTGTTTGAGATACATTTTCCGCTAACAGATTATGTTCTGAAGTGGTGGTTGGCGCAAAATGATAGCTAGCTAATGCACCCGTTAACTTACGATTACCTTCTTCTGGCCAGGGGCTATAAATATTACCCGTGCGCAAACCTGCCTCAACGTGGCCTACCTTTATTTGCTGGTAATAAGCGGCTAAAGAGGCGGCCAAGGTAGTAGCCGTATCGCCATGTACCAGCACAACATCAGGCTTAAATTCAGAAAGAATGGGTTGCAGCCCTTTAAGAATGCCCGTTGTCACATCGGTAAGGGTTTGCCCAGCCTTCATAATATTTAGGTCATAGTCTGGGCGAATTTCAAATAAAGCTAAAACCTGATCGAGCATTTCACGATGCTGCGCTGTAACACATACTTTAGCTTCAAATCGGCTATCCGCCGCTAATGCATGAACTAAAGGTGCCATTTTAATAGCTTCAGGCCGGGTACCAAATACGGTTAAAACTTTCATGATCACTTCTTAGAAAAATAGCGAATTAATACAAATAACACACTTAGCATACCGCCTAACATCACGCCTAAAATGCATATTAGGGCGCGGGCGGGTTTAGCTTTGCGTTCAGCAACTACAGCAGGATCAACAGTTTTAAACACATATTCACTGCGAACATTGGCCAGCATAAGAGTTTTGGTTTGTTCTTCTATTAATGAAAACAACATAGAACGTGCATCAGCGAGGTTTGTTTGGGCAATTTGTTCGTTTAAGTAAGCGATACTGCGCTGTGCTTCAGTTAGTTCGCGTTTGCGCATATCTTCGTTAATTTCGTGAATAAGAATATCGACCCATTGTTTTGCGAGGGTTGGTGAATAGTGCTGAATACTTAGCTTAACCATCCCACTGGATTTATCTTGGGATACGCTAAATGACTTCATAAACTTAGTATAAGTTTCTTGCAGGCTAGGTTTTGGTTGAAATGGTGGTTTGGTTCTTCTTATCCATTGGTTGGTTTCGGCATTATACAGATCAGCATCAATTTTTAAGGTATCGCTGCCAGCATTCCAGCCAGTGGCAGCCATTACTGGTACGAATAGGTCGTATTTTTCGATAAAGTTGCCAATAAACTCACGGCTTTTTAGTACCTCAATGGCGAGTGCGGTTTTGTCACCTGCCCCACTGCCCAAATTGACACCAGCTAAAGCGGCTAGGCCACCTAGTTGGCCAGGTAGGCGCATACTTGCTTCAGCATTTACAGGGGCAAGTAAGGCTTCGCTTTTGTAAATATTCGGTAAACTTAATGCATAAAAAACAGCAAGCACAGCAAATACAAAGGTAGTACCAATTATTACCCACTTACCTTGCCAAATGGCACTAAAAAGCTCGCGTAAGTCGATTTCGTCGTCTGCAACCTGTTTAGGTTGTGGTGTTGCTTGTTCAGACATAAAGATCCTTGTTGGTAGAGTGTTCTGCGGCACGGCTAAGGTACCGCAGTTTTATTTTTATTAAAGTGTCGCAACAGCAGCGATGGCTACAGCGCTGTTATAAATAATTTGTGTTGCGGTGGCCCAAATGGTTAAGCCGTCTTTATATTCAGTATTCAGCGGCACCACTATGGTATCGCCTGGTTCTAAGCGGTTACGGTTTAGCGCAAACCAGCTACTGCTGCGGCTCATTACGCTACCGTCGGCTTTAATTACATACACTGCATCATCATCGGCGCGCTGTTTTAAACCACCGGCACGGTTAAGGTAGTCTTGTACGCTTAAACCGGCAGTAAATACATGGCTAGACGGGTTATGTACTTCACCAATAATCGATATGGCATTACGGCGCTGCGGGATAAAAATACGGTCGCCGTCTTCCAGCTCAATATTTTGGCCTTGTAAATTGGCTAGGGCGGCATTCATATCAATAATCAGGCGGCCAATGGCTTGGGTTTCGTTAAGTTTCGCCGCAAGTTCTTCCGCTTCAGCTACGCTTGGGCCCTTTCCATCAGCGCTGGCAGTTTGTGCGGCTAGCTCTTGC
>CAZNXI010000320.1:401-2274 GCA_964577005.1 uncultured Rheinheimera sp. | reverse complement strand
TGACCAAACAGATAATCAACATCATGCTCGGGCTTGCTGCTTTTACTTAAGATCACCGTTTTACTGGTGCTCGAGGTCGCGCCGCCCATGCCATCGGTATGCTTACCGTACGGATCGGGGCTGCCGATAACCCGCAGCAGCAGGTTATCCCGCGCCTTACCCGGCTGCTGCGCAGCCGCAGGTAAATCGGTCAGCTTAAAGAACACGCCTTTCGAGGTTCCGCCCCGCATATAAGTAGCAGGGATCTTAATTTGTGGTGCAGTCATTACACTGCTCCTTGCAAAAAATCCTGCGCAAAACGCTGCAGCACACCACCGGCTTCATAAATCGACACTTCTTCAGCGGTATCTAAGCGGCAGGTGACTGGCACTTCTACCACTTCACCGTTAGTACGGTTAATCACCAGCGTTAAATCGGTGCGTGGTGTACGGGCGCCTTTAACATCATAAGTTTCAGTGCCATCTAACTGCAGGGTTTTGCGGTTAGTGCCCGGCTTAAACTCCAGCGGTAATACGCCCATACCAATTAAGTTGGTACGGTGGATCCGCTCAAAGCCTTCGGCCGCAATGGCTTCTACACCCGCTAGGCGCACACCTTTGGCGGCCCAATCGCGTGATGAACCTTGCCCATAGTCAGCGCCAGCCACAATAATTAGCGGCTGTTTGCGTTCCATATAGGTTTCAATCGCTTCCCACATCCGCATCACTTTACCTTCCGGCTCTACTCGTGCCAGCGAGCCTTGTTTGACTTTGCCGTTTTCCAGCACCATTTCGTTAAACAGTTTTGGATTAGCAAAGGTGGCGCGCTGTGCGGTTAAGTGATCGCCGCGGTGCGTGGCATAAGAGTTAAAATCTTCTTCTGGCAAGCCCATTTTATGCAGGTATTCACCGGCTGCGCTGTCCAGCATAATGGCGTTCGACGGTGATAAATGGTCGGTAGTAATATTATCCGGCAGAATCGCCAGTGGCCGCATACCGGTTAAGCTGCGCTCGCCCGCCAGCGCGCCTTCCCAATACGGTGGGCGGCGAATATAGGTACTTTGTGGCCGCCAATCATAAAGTGGTGTCACTTTGTCACCATAGTCCACTTCCAGCGCAAACATCGGCTCGTACACTTTACGGAACTGCTCGGGTTTTACGCTTTGCGCCACTACCGCATCAATTTCCGCATCGCTTGGCCAGATATCTTTTAAGGTAATGGCTTTACCCTCATGGTAACCCAGCACATCTTTTTCGATATCAAAGCGGATAGTACCGGCAATGGCATAGGCGACAACTAGCGCCGGCGAAGCTAAAAACGCTTGTTTGGCATAAGGATGAATACGACCATCAAAGTTACGGTTACCCGATAACACCGCTGTGGCATACAGATCGCGATCAATAATTTCCTGCTGAATCACCGGATCCAGCGCGCCGCTCATGCCATTACAGGTGGTACAGGCAAAGGCAACAATCCCAAAACCAAGCTGTTCGAGTTCAGACAGTAATTGGCCTTCTTCCAAATACAGTTGCACCGCTTTGGAGCCAGGCGCCAGCGAGGTTTTTACCCAAGGCTTGCGGCTTAAACCTAGTTTATTGGCATTACGCGCCAGCAAACCGGCGGCAATTACGTTGCGCGGGTTCGAGGTATTGGTACAGCTGGTAATGGCGGCGATAATGACCGCGCCATCCGGCATCTTGCCCTCTTCAATTTCGTACTTACCGGCAATGCCTTTAGCGGTTAAATCGCTGGTCGATAAGCGAGCATGCGGGTTAGATGGGCCAGCCATAGTGCGGCCAACACTGGATAAATCAAAGTGCAATACCCGCTCGTACTCAGCGGTTTTTAAACTCTCGCTCCACAGGCCAGCGGCTTTGGCATAGGTTTCTACCAG
>CAZNXI010000320.1:0-391 GCA_964577005.1 uncultured Rheinheimera sp. | reverse complement strand
ACCTGCGCACTCTCGCGCCCAGTCAGCGTCAAATAATCTAGCGTTTGCTGATCGATAGAGAACATGGCCGCAGTAGCACCGTATTCTGGGGTCATATTGGATATCGTTGCCCGGTCACCTAAACTCAGGCTGTCGGCACCTTCACCATAAAATTCCAAGTAGCTTGATACCACTTTTTCTTTACGCAAAAATTCGGTTAACGCCAGCACAATATCGGTCGCCATAATGCCTGGCTGTGCTTTACCGGTTAGCTCTACGCCGATAATATCCGGCAGGCGCATCCAACTGGCACGGCCCAGCATTACGCTTTCCGCTTCTAAGCCACCGACACCAATGGCGATAACACCCAGCGCATCGACATGCGGTGTATGGCTATCGGTACCCACTAAGG
>CAZNXI010000319.1:0-2286 GCA_964577005.1 uncultured Rheinheimera sp. | reverse complement strand
TTGATAAAATCAGGCTGGTAAACAAAACCAATGGTATAACTTTCAGACTCTTCAGCACGTAAGTCTGGATTACCGCCATTTAAACCTTCAACAGTAGAAGGCGGGTTATTTAAGACTAAGTCTGGCGCAATACCGATTGCTGCACAGTTATCTACGCGTGATTTGCTCTGCCGTTCAGTCGTCGCACAAGGATCGGTTACGCTAAAGAAGGTTTGGTTTTGTGGTCCAAATAATTCACCAATATTCGGCGCACGTAAGGCTTCAGAGTAGGTTGCCCGAACCCGTAGCTCACCATTGACGCTCCAATCTAAACCCGCTTTCCAGCTGGTTGCTTCGCCAATAGTGCTGTAATCCGCATAACGTATGGCAGCATCAAACACTAAGTCTTGGATCAGCGGTAAATCCGTTAACAAGGGTAACGAGATTTCAGTAAAGGCTTCTCTTACGCTAAATTCGCCACGCTCATATTGCAGTGCATTTAAGAATGTTGCGCCTGTGGCCGCAAAGCGATCAGGAATAGATTCACTTTCTTCTTTACGGTATTCAATACCCGCAGAGAAACCAACCATGCCCGCAGGTAATTCAAATAATGCACTGTTATTGACGCTGGCATTCGCAACCTGCTGCACAATAGTGCTGCTGCTGTAAGACGTAGTATTAAACCAGTCACGAGCTGCTTGGTTAATAGCATTGTCACCAAATAAGCTAGTTGGTGCACAACCGTTTGCCCGAGCCGTAGCATCACGACAAACGATATTGCCGTTTTCATCCTTAATCGCGTCGACAGACTGGGCAAAGTTGGTACGCATTAAGTTATTGTAATTAACTTGCTCTAATAAGGTTTCACCATGGGTCAGGTAAGTCTCAAAGCCCCAATCTGCAGAGAGTTCACCTTGCGCCCCGACAACAAAACGTGACGTTGTGCGGGTGTTTTCTTCAAAACGGCGTCCCGCATCTTTTTGGAAACGGTGAATACGAATTGAGGTTAAGCCATTGGCATCCATTAACGCTGCCATGCTGTCATCTAGATAGGCATTATCGCGTTGAATGGCAATGGCACTGCGGTATTCAAAAAATGACGGCTGACCTTCGCTACTGCCTTTACTACGCGCATACTTTGCTTCTGCAAACAAGTTGATGCCATCGGTCAAGTCGAAGTTAGCTTTCATGTTGAGGTTTTGACGATTAAAACCTGGCTGAAGATCTTGATACTCACGTAAATTTAAAAACTCACAATTACTGCAATGTTCAATATTACCGTAAGTGGTGCCCAGTTCTTGCAAACGCACACTGCCATCTTGATCAAAGATGTACCAGTCGCCGTTTAACTTGAAGTTACCGCCCGTTGAGCTGTCATACCAACCGGCATTTGCTACAGTAATTCTATCGGCAACACCGTCATGCACGGTAATACCATCTGGACCACGAAAATCTTTGTTATCTGGGTTGGCAACTGCCATAAAAGGTGTGCGAGTCTTGCTTCGCTCAGTCGCATTCATGCCATTTTGGCCAGAGAACTCAGCAGCAACCGCAAAGTTACCACGGCCTGCGGCGAAATCTGTACCAAACGAGAGTAAGGCTTTGTGATTTTCATAAGGGCTATCATCAGCAAAACCTTTGCTAACCACTAAATCAAAACCTTGGATATCTTTTTTCAGGCGGAAATTAACAACACCCGTTACCGCATCCGCACCGTATACTGCAGAAGCACCACCCGTAATAATTTCAACTGAATCTAACCAAGCAGTAGGAATACTGTTGGTATCAACTGACGCTGAACCTGCGCTGCTTGATACATGACGACGACCGTCAACCAACACTAAAGTACGAGCAGAACCCATACCACGTAAATCCAGCAAACTGATACCGGCAGTACCGATAGAGCGTCCAGCATTGGCTAAAGTGTAAGTCGCCGCCAACGAGGGAAGTTCTTTTAATACTTCACCAATATTCATAGCGCCGGTTTCAACTAAATCTCGTCCTGAAATTACCGTAACTGGCGAAGGTGCAATAGCGCCTTCCCGTAAAATACGCGAACCCGTAACCTGAATTCGCTCTGGCGCAGCTTCCGTTGTTTGTGCCATTACTGCTACCGGACTGGCCGCGGCTACGGCAACAGCAACCATACTCAAGCGGCCCAAAACCACAGAGGAAGAACGTACAGACATAGTAACTCCTGATATAAACAGCCGAAAACCGGCCAAGATCATTTCGCTATCATGGCGATAGCAAAATTAAAAACCTTCAGAGGGCCGGCATTGTATGGATTATCAGCAAAACTGCTAG
>CAZNXI010000318.1:0-2295 GCA_964577005.1 uncultured Rheinheimera sp. | reverse complement strand
CGTATGACGACGGCGGCCGGATGCGCACGCGCACGCTGCCGCTGGGCCAGGTCGAGCACTATGCCTACGACGCCGCCGGCCAGCTCATCCAGCACAGCGACTTCAACGGCGCGACGACGAGCACGCAGTACGATGCCACCGGCCGGCCAACACGCGTCGACTACGGCGACGGCCACAGTGTCCAGACCACCTACACGGCGAGCGGTCAGATCGCCAGCCGGACCGACCGGCATGGCACGACCAGCTATGGCTACGACGCGCGCGACCGCCTGATCCAGGTCACGCACCCGGACGGCGCGACGATCGCCTACGACTACGACCCGGCCGGGAACCGCACGCGTCTGACCACCGCGCACCAGGACGTCGCCTACGGCTACGACGCACTGGGCCGCCTGGCCAGCGTCACCGACGCCGCCGGCACCACGAGCTATGGCTACACCGCCGTCGGCAGCCGCAGCCACGTGATCCTGCCCAGCGGCGCCCGCACCGACTACACCTACAACGTGCGCAACCGGCTGACCCACCTCGTGCACCGCAGCGCGCTCGGCGCGGCCCTGCTGAGCCTGACCTACACCCTCGATGCCAGTGGCCTGCGCACGCGCCTCGTCGAGACCGGTCACGGCACGACCCGGACGGTCAACTACCAGTATGACGAGGCACGGCGGCTGACTCGCGAACAGGTCACCCACAGCACCCTGGGCGCACGCACCAGCACCTGGACCTACGACGCCGTCGGCAACCGCCTGAGCCAGGTCCGGACCAAGAGCAACGTCACCGAGAACACCGAGTACACATACGACGCCAACGATCGGCTCCTGACCGAAATCCGCACCGGCGGCCCCAGCCCCGGCGTCACCGCCCACGTCTACGACGCCAACGGCAGCCTGATCGAGAGCAGCGGTCCGCAAGGCCTGAGCACGTACGCCTACGACGCCAGCGCCAAGCTGGTCCAGGCCACGACCCCGGACGGCACCGTCGCCTACACCTACGACGCGACCGGGATCCGGCAGAGCCAGAGCGCCAACGGCCACACGACCCGCTTCCTGGTCGACCCGAACCAGGCCTACGCCCAGGTCATCGAAGAGCGTGACACCGACGGCGATGCAACCGCCATCTACACCGTCGGCGACGACCGGATCGCGCAGCAGATCCTCGACGATCAAGGCGGCCTTGACTACCACGCCTACCACGCCGACGGCCTGGGCAGCACGCGCCTGCTGACCGACGCGTCAGGCCAGGCCGTCGCCCGTCTCTGGTACGAAGCCTTCGGCGAAACCGAAGCCCAGACCGGCGCCGCCGACACCGCGTTCCGCTACACCGGCGAACAGCTCGACCCGAACCTGGGCTGGTACTACCTGCGCGCCCGCTACATGGACCCTACCCGCGGCCGGTTTACGCAGATGGACCCGTTCGCCGGCTTCGATCAGGACCCGCCGAGCCTGCACAAGTACCTCTACGCCCATGCCAGCCCGACCTACTACACCGATCCGAGCGGGAATTTTTCGGTATCTTTTACTTCGGTGATCTCGTTGCTGATGACGACCGCCGGACGAACATACTTGTTGGGAGCGGGCCGGTCGATAGCGAAAAAAGTCGCGGTGCCCGTCTTGATTGCGCTGGCCACCGGATCCGCGACGTATCTACTCCACCAATATCGTAAACGAGATCGAGAATTGTCAGTGATTGTTTTTGGAAGTGATTTCGGAGAGGCGACGGCCCACTACTACGAAGCCATAACAGATAGGAGGTTGCCGGCAGGATTATCGAGAAAGTTCCCGGTTACCGATAGAGGATGGTATAGAAGCTTAGCAACAGCATGTACCGGAAAGACAGGTCAAGGGACAGAAAAGGATTGCGACGAGTATCCGTTTTTGTCGACAAAGCAGGGTGGCCCAAGCAATTATCCTGGGCGGGTGTCGTTGAAACCAGTGAATTCGATCAATAATCAGGCGGCAGGGAGATTTTTGCTTCGATTCTACAATGCCTGTAATATTTCAACCCAGGCGACATCTGATAACAAACGGTTTGGAGAGCGGTTTGAACAACCCGAAAACGAGCCGGCCGGCACCTTCGCCGATCGATCTTCTGAAGTTCAGCGTCGCCGATCAGCAGCCGGCATTGTTGGCACGTATCGATTCTCGAATCGTTCTGTCGTTTTCGGACGATCCGTGCGCTGCATGCAGGCTTCTGCACGCTTTGGGGCGCTCACAGCACGGTTCATGCCGCTCTCATCGCGCACTTGTGCTTGCTGGCCAAGCGCCGCAGGTTGTGGGCCATGTTGATCAGGCCGATTTG
>CAZNXI010000317.1:0-2301 GCA_964577005.1 uncultured Rheinheimera sp. | reverse complement strand
TACTGTTGATGGCAGTGTCGCATTTAACAAAGCATGTAGTGAGGCCGGGTTCTGGGTATTACATATCGACTCCTTAGCTTGGTCTATCGGCTTAGGTATTCTTTTCTTATGGCTTTTCCGCAAAGCGGCAGTTAAAGCCAGTTCTGATCAACTTGCTGTTCCTGGCAAATTCCAGTGTTTCGTTGAGATACTGATTGAATTTGTAGAAAGCAACGTGAAAAGTACCTTCCACGGTAAAAGCAAACTAATTGCGCCACTGGCACTGACCATTTTTGTTTGGGTTTTCTTAATGAACCTGATGGATTTAGTACCGGTTGATGTGTTACCTGCTTTTGCTGGCTGGGTTGGTGCCACTTTCTTCGGTATGGACTCGCATGATGTCTATATGAAGATAGTACCTACCACTGATATCAATACCACTGTGGCTTTAGCCTTAGGTGTGTTTGTATTGATGATCGGGTACTCAATTAAAATCAAAGGTGTAGTAGGTTTTATCAAAGAACTGACTCTACATCCGTTTAATACTAAGAATATTTTTTTACAGGCGCTGTTAGTGCCATTTAACCTGTTACTCGAAGTGCTGGCATTGATTACCAAGCCGTTTTCACTGGCACTGCGTTTGTACGGAAACCTGTATGCCGGCGAAATTATTTTTATTCTAATCGGCGTTATTGGTTTGTTACAGTTGCCTCTGCACTTTATATGGGCAGTATTTCATATTCTGGTAATTGTGTTGCAGGCCTTCGTATTTATGATGTTGACCATTGTTTACCTGAGCATGGCCAGCGCTGACAATCATTAAATTTTAGCTTTACTTTTAACTTAACTTTAACTTTAACTATCGGAGTAAAAAATGGAAACAATCTTAACTATGCCAGAAGCAGTGCTTGAGTCGGTAAAATTGATCGCAGCTGCCCTGTTAATCGGTTTTGGTGCTATCGGTACTGCTTTGGGTTTCGCTAACATGGGTGGTAAGTTCTTAGAGTCTTGTGCTCGTCAGCCAGAGTTAGCACCTTCATTACAAGTTAAAATGTTCATCTTAGCAGGTCTGATCGATGCGATCTCTATGATCGGTGTTGGTATTGCCATGTACATCCTGTTTGCTGGTTAATTGACTCGGGCTCATTTTTTAACCACAAAATAACTAAGGAGGAGCGGACGTGAATCTGACTCTGACTATAATTGGACAGATGATTGCATTTGCAGTCTTCGTGCTGTTCTGTATGAAGTACATTTGGCCACCGCTGATGAACGCGATTGAAGCGCGTCAGAAAAAAATTGCGGATGGTTTATCGGCTTCAGACAGAGCTGAAAAAGACCTGGCGTTAGCGCAGGACAAAGCTAAAGATCAGCTAAAAGATGCCAAAGCGCAAGCAGCAGAAATCATTGACCAAGCACGTAAGCGTGAAGCTAAGTTGATTGACGAAGCCGTTGCTAAAGCCAATGCCGAGCGTGATGCTATTTTGGCACAAGCAAAAGCCGAGGTTGAAGCTGAGCGTAACCGTTTACGTGAAGATTTACGCAAACAGGTTGCTGCTCTGGCAGTTGCCGGTGCAGAAAAAATCCTGCAACGTTCAATTGATGACGCTGCGCATGCAGATATTCTGGAAAAATTGGTACAAGAACTGTAAAGAGGATGAGCTATGTCTGATTTGACGAATATTGCTCGTCCATATGCCAAAGCAGCCTTTGATTTTGCCGTAGAGCAAAATGCCCTGGTTGCCTGGCTTGAGATGTTAGTGTTTGCTGCCGAGGTTGCGAAAAACGACCAGGTAGCAGCGCTACTTCGAACTACAGGTATTGCTGAAGAGCAAGCCAACCTTTTTATCCAGGTATGTGGTGAGCAACTAAATGCACATGGCCAAAACTTTATTAAGTTGATGGCAGAAAATCACCGCTTGTTGGCGTTACCAGATGTGTTAGCAGCCTTTATTGAGCATAAAGCGCAGTATGAGAAAGAGATCACTGTTGATGTGACTTCAGCATCAGTACTGAATGCAGCTCAACAAGATAAGCTAATTGCAGCACTCTCGAAACGTTTACAACGCAAGGTTAAATTGAACTGTAGCGTTAATCCTGACGTGGTTGGCGGTATGCTAATTCGCGCAGGTGACATGGTAATTGATGGCTCGGTCCGCGGTAAGCTGGATCGTTTAGCAACTGCGCTGCAGTCCTAATGGGGAACAGAGAATGCAACTGAATTCCACAGAAATATCTGAACTGATCAAAAGTCGTATTGCTCAGTTTGACGTGGTCAGTGAAGCTCGTAACGAAGGTACTATTGTTCAGGTAACTGACGGT
>CAZNXI010000316.1:0-2314 GCA_964577005.1 uncultured Rheinheimera sp. | reverse complement strand
AAGCAAATTATGCAGCTCGATAGCATGTTTAGCGTAGCCCGCGCGGCGCAGCAGGGCTTAGGCGTAGCGCTGATCCCAATGCCCATCAGCCATGCCTGGTTTAGTAGTGGCTCTTTGGTCAAATTGTTTGAGCAAGAATTAGTCAGTCGTGATCGCTATTATCTGGTACAGCATGATGCCGATTCCGAGCGGCCAGAAATCAAACTATTGATAGATTGGATCCTACAAAGCTTTAATAGCACCGATTTTGCTTTGCCACCTGTCACTTAAACACTAGATCACGCCTTAATCAATCAACATATAGCTGCAAACTGGCAAGCCTAAACCGCCAGCATCTTTATGACAAAAGTTCCTTTATGACAGGTGAATTTTTTTCACTTGTCAGGTTTTTTTTTATCGTTTGTACAGCTGATTGGTACGGCTTATAGTTAACCCGTGTTCGAGATTCGAATACAGCGGTTAAAGTTGTTGAAGGGTCTAACCTACCCTTACCTGTCTACCTTGTCTTAGCCCGATTGAATAAATCGGGCTTTTTTTGCCGAAAAATCATGCCTCAGCTAAAAACATTATTTCTTTTATTCACTCTGGTTATTTAGCAATAACTGCGCAAGCTCAGTACCTAATTGTTCAGTTAAGATTTGCTGATAACGCTGGCTTTGCAAATAACCGCCGTCTGCAGCAAAGAACGCCTCTAGCAAGCCAGCCCAATCATTGCTGTGCGGCATAATAAAACCAAAGGTTTCGCCGCCCTCGGCAGCTATAGGATGATCCCGCAGTGGCATACCGGCTTCACGGGCGCGCCAGTAATTGTAGGCATCTACATAAGCATAGTACTGGCCACTGGCTACCTTGGCTAATAAATCTGGGTTGCTGCTTACCTGCTGCACTTCAGCACTGGGCTGATAGTGATCGCGCAAGCGGTTGATCCGCTGCTCATGCAAGGTGCCGCTAAAGGCAAGCGGCTTTAGCTTCGCAAACTGCTCAGGCAATGCCTGCCACTCTGATAACGGCGATATATCCTTGTGGGTAATAAGCGCAGCGATGTTATGTAAATATGGCGGTGAAAAGGCCAGCTGTTGTTTACGAGGCTCCGTAATGGTGACATTACCTAAACCAAACACCCCGCCTTGCGCGTGCACAATACGCTGATAAAACTGCTGCCAATTGGTTTCACTCACAAAGTTTAGCTGCACCGCCAGCTGGTGTTGTTGCTTTAGCCAACGGGCGAAGTCGTGCATAATTTCTACGCTCAGCCCAGTTAGCTGCCCTTGCGGGTTAACATACGCAAAGCCTTCCGCAGGGACATAAAGTACCGTTAAAGGAATTGGCTGCTGCGTTGCCGCAAACCTATGTTGCTTAACGTGAGAATATGTACTGCCTTGATCAATAGCATTGCTATCGCTTAATTTTGCATGCGCTGCAGTCAAAAACAGTAACAGCGCAGTGAGGATTGAGGGCTTAAGCAAGTTTAGAATAACGCGCATTAGAATTGTATCGGCTAAATGAAAGATACCTTATCTTTGCAAAGCAAGTTGGGGGTGTCAAAGTTTTTAGACACCCAATTGAGTACTTGCTGCGCGACAAAAAGCGCGCTATCAATAATGACTAAACAATTGCCTGTTGCTACTTGCTGGCAAACTGCTGCAATACCCCAGTTTTAATATCTGCTTGACTATACACCCCAGTATCCAGCACCCAGCCCGTAACTAAACTGGCAGGGGTAACATCAAAAGCCGGGTTAAATACCGGGGCTTGCTCCGGTGCCCAAAGGGTTTGACCAAAGGCACCGCTAACGCCGCGTACTTCGTCGGCGGCGCGCTGTTCAATCGGAATAGCGCTGCCATCAGGGCAGCTTAAATCGATGGTGGTATGCGGCGCCACTACGTAAAACGGAATCTTATGATAATGCGCCAGCACGGCAAGGCTGTAAGTGCCCACTTTATTAGCAAAGTCGCCATTAGCGGCAATACGGTCTGAACCCACAAAGATGCGATCCACTTCGCCACGCGCCATCAGCATACCAGCCATATTGTCGCAAATAAGCTGATAAGGAATACCTAAGTGCTGACACTCCCAAGCTGTTAGCCGGCCACCTTGCAACAGCGGCCTGGTTTCATCTACCCATAGCCGAATATTTTTGCCTTGTTGCTGCGCCAAACTAATCACCCCCAAGGCCGTACCCACACCCGCTGTGGCTAAACCGCCGGTATTGCAATGGGTTAATAACCGCTCATTGGGCTTGATTAAGGCGGCGCCATACTCGGCCATGCTTTGGCACAGCGCCACATCTTCGGCAAACAAGGCTTCAGCGCAA
>CAZNXI010000315.1:0-2333 GCA_964577005.1 uncultured Rheinheimera sp. | reverse complement strand
CAACTATCTACGATAAACGAGGTGTGCAGTTTATGCAGCAAGCAGCAGCGGAACTGCGTTATGAGTAGGATATCCAGAATGGCAAAATCTAAACTTACATCATCATCACGTCACCTAAATCATATGGCTGGCGCAATGTGTTATCGCTTACTAACCGAAATACCTGATGCAATCTATATGATTGAGCTATCAATACCGATGGTCAGTCGTGTTATTGGCACAGGCATTTCCTATGCTGAAAGCTACTCGAACTATGAACTTGCCGAGCATTTACGCATACCAGATCCATCAGTAAAAAAGACCGCGCAAGTGCGGCAAAATCTCGTCACACTGTGTGAACTGTTCGAAGTAAAAAACAAGTTTGCGGTGTTGCTTGAGTTTATTCTGCTGATGAACGTCAACCCACATGCGAAGTTCTTACTTGATAATCTGGAGCTGCCAGATGAAGCACACGACCTTATGCAGTTTTTTGAACAGCTTAGTGGTTTAGCACGACATCACATCACTGAAGCGGTCGAACTGTTGATGAGTCGTGGCATCTTTGCCACCGACAATTCGCTAACGCAGTTACAGTGGATTGAAATCTCACAGCCAATTCAGCACATACTGACTAAGGAGGTGGTAACTTCATGTGAACAGGTACTTTCACGCTTTTTAGTCGAAAGCCCTGCTGCAAAATTCGATATCGACAACTTTGAGTATGTGAATACTGACTTACTGTTGCGCTATCTTAAAAATGCCGCACAAGCAAAACATGTTGGCGTTAATATCTTGCTCTACGGTTATGCAGGTACAGGTAAAACTGAACTGGCTCGCGCTCTTGCCGAACATATCGACCGTAAACTCTATGAAGTAGGCAGTCAGGTTCTAAAAGACGGCAAGTTGCATAATCCGCATAACACGAAATACGTGAGCAGTCAGCGCTTACAGTACCTAACGACCGTGCAGACGCTCCTTCGTGGCAGTAGCGATAACATACTGCTGATTGATGAGTGTGAAAGCATTTTCTATAACGCTGATAAAGCCTATAGCAAAGATATGCTGCATCAAACGCTAGAGCAGAATACGGTGCCAGCAATATGGATAACGAATTATATCGGCTGTTTAGAAGACAGTTATATCCGGCGTTTTAAGCTGGTACTTGAAGTCACCTCACCTGATGAAACAAAGCTACGCGAACTGACGGATAATGCTGTAACAGGTTTGAATATCAGTGACGATACCATTGATAAAATTGCGAGCATAAAACACATCACACCTGCTGTTATTGGTAACGCGGCTTATGTGTCACGCACCATAGGTGATAAACGACGCAAAGCTGAAAGCGCGATGCTTGAAGTCATCGAACATACGTTAGATGCTTGTGGTTTGTGGCAAAAGCCGATGGATTATCAGCAAGAAATGCCGTTTGACGTGAGCTTACTTAACCTTAAACAATCGAAGGAGGTAATAACTGAAATTGCTTATGCACTAAAAGCGAAACAACCTGTTCGAGTGTTGTTATGTGGTCCGCCAGGAACAGGCAAAACCGCATATGCGCATCATATGACGAACGAACACGGACTTAAAATAAAGCGTGTTAAATGCTCTGACATTTTAAGCAAGTATGTCGGTGACAGTGAGCAGAATGTGCGTAAGTTGTTCCTAGAAGCGCATAACAGCAAGCAAGTGTTGTTGCTTGATGAAGTTGATAGCTTGCTCGTGAATCGTGAACGTTTAAAAGCGCATCATGAGGTACAGCTTGTAAACGAAATCTTGACGCAAATGGAGTGCTTTACACAGCCGCTATTCGCTGCAACTAATTTCGAAACACTGTTAGATAAAGCGGTACTGCGTAGATTCGATTTTAAGCTTGAATGTGACTACTTGCATGCAGAGCAAGTATTAATGCTGTTCCGTCGCGTCCTAAGCGCTTCTAAGCTATCTAGTAACGAGCAACAACAGCTCAGCACACTCAAGTACTTAACACCTGGCGATTTTGCGATTATCGCAAGACGCATGAAGTTTCAGCCCAAGCAAGATCATCGTCAATCAGCACTTCAGCTGCTGCTTGAAGAGAACAAACGTAAACAACCCAACCCCACTATTGGCTTTGTTCACTAATTTAGTGACAAGCGCCAGCAATACCTAAAGGAAATATCTATGACAAGCATATTGAGTTCACTCAAGGTCATCGCTCGCCCAAAAATTGAGCCTAAACCACCGATCATCGGCAAACGCTTACGACTGATTGAAAAGCTCGATGAACAGTTAGCAATTGCGCAGGCCATGTTAGACGGTCAACCATTCGAAGCTTATCGCGATAAGAAGGTCACTGATCCAGAAACAGGTGA
>CAZNXI010000314.1:0-2341 GCA_964577005.1 uncultured Rheinheimera sp. | reverse complement strand
CCTGATCAATATCCGTGACATAAACAAAAGCACCTTCTGCTGCAAAATGCCGGGCTATCGACTCACCAATACCTTTAGCAGCACCAGTGACTAGAGCCACTTTTCTTTCGAGTCTCAAAATGCAGTCCTCTTAATGTCTAACGCCCAAATTTAGCGCGGAAAGCCGCGCAGCGGGTTGACGTCGCAGCCAGCGCTTTTTGCTGGCGATAAAATTTGTTTGTTATGCCGTGATGCTGAATCTAACAAAGCTGAGATAAAATACTCGGGATTATCAACACCAATGAAAATTGAATTAACCGACCCCAACGGCTCTGAAAGTTCAATTCTGATATTAGGATTACCTGAGTAATTGTAACGCTTTACAAATTTCGAGCGATGAACAAACTCATTATTACATTCAATTTTAACAATGTTCTCTAACGGTATAACCAAAGGCTGATAAAGCCCATAACGAACAAATAACTTATTACAAACTAAAGAAATTGGCCTTCTCGAAAGCGCCCGATACTCTGCAATAAAAAATACCAAACTAAAAATCGTGAGTAATGTGACAATATTTGCGGCAAGTGGTGACCAGATAAAGTGCAACACCAGATGCATAATTGGTATTTCAAACGCAATGAGGAAGATGAAACCTAGCAAGTTACTTTTTGCGCCATCTTTCTGATGATAGGTAAAGTGTTGCTCACCTCTGAAATGTTCTGGTTTGATGCGGTTTGCAAAAAATGCAAATGTCCACATCCTCGTTTCGAAAGTCAATAAAGACGCAACCGGACTTTCACCCAAATATTTTTTTATTGGCTTTTCTATCGAAAGATCGGGATCTTGACTCTTACCGATGGCTGATTTAATTGCAAGATACACTGTTAAAATTGCAACCAATTCAAAAAACAGAATAACAGCCAAGACAAAATATCGACCATTTTCAAGATGGTGCCAGATCAGTTTACTTTGCTCAGGAATAATGTAACTACCGATCAGAACAGCTAAACAGCTCAAAACAACAGCTTTTAACAAGCCTTCTTTTTTGTCTTTAGCACAGAAGAAGCAGATTATCGGTAGTACTATTAATGCATCCAAAAGAAACAGCCACTCAAAATTCGCGCTGCCATAATCATTTAGCTTGCTGTTAGATTGGTAATAGAAACCCCACCATATCGAAATAAAGACAAGAAATAAAAACGGAAGTTTTGATCTTATCGAATCATTCATTGATATCTCCGAACGGCATAACATTTGTATATTGTGCTGGCACACTTTCTCTGGTTCTACCAGATAATAGACCAGCGTTAATTTATTGATAAAACACATAAATTTCAAATAACTACGGCTCAAACCTGTCAAAAGCGTGCTGGCACACTATTACTTTTTTTTGCCTGTTATTTTTAGGCTGATTCACTCTAAGTTGCTAAATTAGAGCGTTTTTCCTTCTTCAGCAACAGATAAATATGCCTGCTACTTTGTTCAAAGCGTGCCTGCTTTCTCGATAAAGCAAATAACACTGTGTATTCGTCCATATGTGCAGTCAAAGCCTGCTGATAGCACAATGCCTAACTCCGCAAAAGCGAGAGTTATAGATCTCATCGGCCCCTGTTTAACAGGGATAGCGAAACGCGCGGTCCCAATCGATGGGTTTACGGCCTGCCTGCGTGGACTATGCCCTTACCCCCAGCTGCAGCCTTACTTGCTAAAGACCAGGCGCTGCCAGCATCCCCCTTTGTTGCACTGCCGCTTTGCGGCGAGTGCAACCTACATCGAGCACTACCTAGATCAAGCACAAGCTACAAATCATCAAACCTATGTCACTTAGGCAATAACAGTCGCCCTACTCCTGCGGCTTTCTAAACTTCAGCACCATCTGATTTACTTCGCCAATGGCGAGATGTTTGGCTTTTTCTTCGTCAGTGCCGGCTAAAGTAGGTGGTAAAGACCAAATGCCTGATGGATGATCGGCGGTATCTTTTGGATTGAGCAGCATGTCGTCGCGATCTTCAAAACTAAATCCGGCTTCTTTGGCCAGTGTTAACCATAACTGCTCTGGCACATAACCGGTTTTTTTCCACTCCGTATTCAGTAAATTATCCGGCAAGCGCGGAGCTACTACCCCTAATACACCACCAGGTTTCAGTGCTTTGTAAAAGTTAGCTAAGGCGTGTTTTAACGAGGTTTCACCTTCGAACATATAAAGCTGATTGCGGATAGACAGCACAACATCCACACTGGCGGCTGGCGCTATGGCAATATCGGCCAAAGGTGCAAAGTCTGTCACTGTGACGTTTTTGTAGATGGGGTGCGACGCCAGCTTGTTATTGAATTCAGTGCGGCCTTTTTGCATATAGTC
>CAZNXI010000313.1:0-2377 GCA_964577005.1 uncultured Rheinheimera sp. | reverse complement strand
ATCGAAAAGGCCCATCGAAACTGCCTTTGGGCTGATTGGTATTAGCAGCAGCAATGGCGCTGCGTAAATTATCTAAGCTCAGATTCATATTCGCCAAAGCACCGGGGTTGGCTTTTACGCGAATTGCCGGGCGCTGACCACCGGCTAAACTGACCATCCCGACACCAGGCAACTGCGCCAGCTTTTGTGCCATCCGAGTATCAACTAAATCATAGACTTGCGGTAAGCGTAGCGTGTCCGAGCTAATGGCTAACGTCAGGATAGGCGCATCGGCCGGATTTACCTTACGGTAAATAGGCGGTGTCGGCATATCCGAGGGCAACAGTGAAGACGCCGTATTAATGGCCGCTTGCACTTCTTGTTCCGCCACGCCCATATCGACCACTAGCGCAAACTGCAAGGTAATGACTGAGGCACCGGCCGAGCTATTGGAGGTCATTTGCTTCAGACCTGGGATCTGCCCGAGGCGTCGCTCTAACGGGGCAGTAACAGTGCGCGCCATAATATCGGGGCTGGCACCGGGATTAAAACTAAACACCTGAATAATTGGGTAATCGACTTGTGGCAAGGCAGCCACAGGTAATTGCCGCCAACTTAAAATACCGGCAATCAATAGCGCCAGCATTAATAACGAGGTCGCAACCGGCCTTAAAATAAAGGGTTGGGAGATATTCATTACCCGCTCCTTAGTTAACCGTGGCCGGCTCGTCAGCAATCACTTCTACCGCACGACCCGGTCTTAAGCGATCTAAGCCCTCTAGTGCCACTTGGGTACCGGCTTCAAGCCCGCTTAATATTGCCACTAAACCATTATCTACCGCACCTAGCTGCACTTGACGGATTTGCGCTTTGTTTTGCTCAATCACATACACATAAGTGCCGGCCGAGCCATATTGCACCGCATCCTGCGGAATAGTTACCGCACCTTGTTTTACCGCGACGTTAAGCCGCACATTCACAAACTGGTTTGGAAACAGCTCTTCTTGCTCATTCGTAAATTCGGCTTTTAGACGTAAGGTGCCAGTAGCCACATCAATTTGGTTATCCAGCGTGGTTAAAGCACCGACACTCAGTAATTCACGCTCGGCCCGATCCCAAGCTTCCACGGTCAGTGATTCGCCTGAGCGAAAGGCGGTTCTCACCTGCTGTAACTGGCTTTCTGGAATGGCAAACACCACCGTGATCGGCGAGCTTTGGGTGATAGTAACTAACCCCGTACTATTATTCGCTTGGATAAGGTTACCCGCATCGACCCGACGTAAACCTAAGCGACCACTGATTGGCGCATGAATGTTGGTATAGGAAAGTTGTAATTTGGCAGCATCTAGCTGTGCTTGATTACTCTTTAAGCTACCTTTTAATTGCGCCACTAAGGCCACTTGATTGTTATATTGCTGCGCAGAAATAGAGCTTTGTTCACGTAAGCGGCTGTAAAGCGCCAGATCGGCTTCGGCATTTTTTAACTGCGCCAGATTTTGCTCTAACTGCCCTTGGGCCTGTGCCAGCTGCACTTGATAATCCGCGGTATCAATTTCCGCTAATAATTGCCCCTGCTCAACCTTATCGCCCTCATTAAAATGCAGTTTCTGCAACGGGCCTGAGACTCGGCTTTGTACGACAACAGTGTTAAGCGGCGTCACAGTACCGATCGCTTTAACTTGTACCCGTAAGTCGCTTGGCGCAGCGGTGACTACTCTCACCGGCACCGGCATCGCCCAAGGGCTCATTTGCCGCTGTGCAGTAGGTGCTGGAGCGGCTGCTTTTGGCCAAAAATGATAGGTGACAGCCGCCACGACGGTTAAGGAGATTGCTGCCAATACTGCTTTTTTTTGCCATGCCATTTTACTTTAATCCTTTTGTCCTGAATCTAAACGAGCAAGCTGCCATAGTCTGCTCAATTGGAATTACTTTGCTGGCGACAACTATAAAGCGCAGTTAGCCATCGCTCAATGCTGGTTACGTCAAGATTTGGTAAAGATGGCAAGGCTTTCGATAAAGCGCGGTATTACAGCGGCAAAGCGCTCGCTTACCTTGCGCAATGCCTGCTTGGAAGGCGTAAAACTAAGCCCATTTAGCGTTTATTTTTTAAGCGCCCTTGAAACTGCGACTGGTCGTACCAACTTTGGTTACACTTACCAGACAAAGGAGCACATGATGTCCACCACTCTCGAACTGCTAAATTGGCGCTATGCCACCAAAAAAATGCAAAGCGATGCCGCAGTGCCAGCCGACAAGCTGGAGATTATTTTAGAAGCGATCCGTCTAAGCGCCAGCTCGAGCGGTTTACAGCCTTATCAGGTATTGGTTATTACTGATCCGGCCATTAAACAGCAGATCCGCGAAGTCGCTTGGAATCAATCACAAGTGACTGACTGCT
>CAZNXI010000312.1:0-2386 GCA_964577005.1 uncultured Rheinheimera sp. | reverse complement strand
GTCCTATCGCACACCGACCTTCTTCGAAGCGTGGGACGGCCTGCTCCGTGGCTGGCACTTCCCGCCATGACGGTGCCAGCGGCACGACGACGTCGGATGAATCCTCGGGCTGTGGCAACCGTCCGGATCGCTGCTGCCTGTTCGGCAAGAATCCGCCAATCGCGTGCGCAAACAGCCGCATCAAGGCGGCCGTCCGCAGCACGATCCGGCGATGGAGGCGACTCAGAACCATCCGTTCAGTGGCTCAATCTCAAAAAAAGTCCGACCCGATCGGGTACGGCGACGTTCGGATACGGTGCGGACGGGACAGTGCGGAAACGGTGCGGACAGGACAACGGGACAGTGCGGACGGAAAATATATTGGACGAGACAAATTATTCCTCACCAGCCTCCATTTCACCAAGATACCACTGTTGTTCAATGGACTCGTCGCGAGCTGCAATCATCTTGCGCAAGCGTTCAGCTGTGATCTCATAATACTTTCCTTCTTGGTCGAACACCTGCCCATCAACCAGCTCAACCGCTGTCCACTTACAGCCAATCGCACTTAGCTCATCGAGCAAATTGGCCAACCTTTGGGGGAACAGCGGATCGGTTCGCTCGAAAATCTGCTTTGTAACGACAGGAGTTCTGTTGGAAACGGAGCCCTTGATAACCGCCATAGACAATCCGAACGCGCTCATCAAGAGCGACATACTTTTTGCTTTTTGCGGCCCAAAGTCGATTACTACTAGTGCAACAGAGGACATCACCTTTTCCTCAGAAATGATCTGGCAGGTCTGGACGAAGCGGGACCCCGTGCGTTGGATTTCGCCAATTGCCGCCATGCCACTTATAAAAATGCTCGTAGAAGGTTGTCGGAGCAATATTGGAAGCGTCATTGGCGAGTTGCGGATACAACGACACACTGTACTTATGATGGCCAAAGATTCCGCGAGGAGTTCCGCCATCCAATATTGCCTGGGACGCTTCTGGTAACCAATTTCGGGAACCCGGCAGCCCCTGTGTTAGATTCTGACGCTCTTGTGCCCAGAATGCATCAACGCCCGACTGACGACGCTCAGTGAGCCTCTGATTCCACTGGAGTCGATCCCATTCTTCACGAGTGATGGTCCGACTTTCAACCTTCTCCAATAGCGCTGAACGACCCGTTTGCGAAAGT
This sequence comes from uncultured Rheinheimera sp., assembly GCA_964577005.1. Lineage (GTDB taxonomy): Bacteria > Pseudomonadota > Gammaproteobacteria > Enterobacterales > Alteromonadaceae > Alishewanella. The sequence goes on along the minus strand of CAZNXI010000312.1, from coordinate 1,224 downwards.
TGACGATACGGTGTCCCGAAAGCCGCTGGAGTGTTTGCAACAGCCACCGCCTGCCCATCTGCCCCTTCGACAATCCTCCACGTCACCTGTTCGGTATTCGCGACCGGAACCGGCAAGTTGCGCGGGTTGATTGGCTCGTGCGTGAGCAGAGGAACGTCATCGCCCACCGATGCACTACGCCAAGATCGTGCCGCATCCGACCCCGAACCAGCAGCATTGGGAGCCGCTCTGCGCATTCGTGTCGCAGGGGCGCCAAGCGGAAGATCAGCTCCGCTTACCATCGCCGCTCCTGTGATCGACAGCTCGCTTCCGAGCGCCATGACAGTTGCAGGTCTGGACAATATCGCATTCCATAGCCCGTCTTTGGCAATCTCTTGAATCAGCGGTCGAGCAAGAGATGCGGCGGCACTGATTCCCGCCACGGTCAGGATGCCGGCTGCCTGTACCTTGGCAAGGCTAGCGTCCTCCTGGGCCAGCGAGCGTGCGATCGATCGGGCTTCCGCACTGCCAACGGTCTCGATGCCCAGATCGACGGCTCGCTCCTGGAACCGCTGCCATTGCCGGTAGGGATCGCTCTCCTGAAAGAGAAGATTGGACCGCCCGTCTGGATCGATGTAGACGGTCGGGTTGGCGTAGGCGTACAGGTAGCGGTGCAGGCTCAGCGGGATCATGGGATCGCCGCGCAGTTCGTCTCTTGACGTGAACCGCCCTGTTGCCGGGCTGTACTGCCGCGCCTGCGCGTACAGCTCGTCGGTGGCCGGGTCTTTCAGGTAGCCGGTGAACCCGATCGGGTTCGGATGGGCGCTGGCGCTTTGCTCGTTGCCCCAGGCGTCCGTCTGGTAGCGGACGGCGACGGTGCCTTGTGCGCCGGTGATCGCCAGCGGCGTGCCCAGGGCGTCGGTGTGGTAGTGGCTGCGCTCGCTGCCGTGTGATGCACTGAGCGCGTAGCGGCCGGCATGGGTGTAGCTGGCCAGCACGTTGCCGACGGCATTGGTCTCGACATGCAGGTTCAGGCCGTCCCAGAGGTACTGGCGGCGCTGGCCGTCGGCATCGCGGGCGGTGCGCTGGCCTGTGGCATCGTATTCGTAGACGACGGTAGGCGGACCGCCGCCGAGGGTGAGCGTCAGCAGGCGGTCCTGGGCGCTCCAGGCTTGCGTCCAGGTCTGGGCGCCGATGGTCTTGGTCAGCTGCCTTCCAGCAGCGTCGTAGGTGAAGCTCTGGACA
>CAZNXI010000311.1:0-2396 GCA_964577005.1 uncultured Rheinheimera sp. | reverse complement strand
CTGAGCGAGAAACAACTCCAATGCGGCCTTCTTTGTGAATTGAGCCTGGCATAATTCCAATTTTACAAGCTCCTGGTGTGATAACGCCTGGGCAGTTAGGGCCAATTAAGCGTACGCCTAATTCGTCACATTTAACTTTAGCATCTAGCATATCTAAGGTTGGGATACCTTCAGTGATACACACGATCAGTTTAATACCGCCGTTAGCTGCTTCTAAGATAGAATCTTTACAGAAAGCTGCTGGTACATAGATAACTGATGCTTCAGCACCAGTAGCTGCAACCGCTTCAGCAACAGTATTAAATACTGGCAAACCTAAATGCGTTTGACCGCCTTTACCTGGCGTTACACCGCCAACCATCTTAGTACCGTAAGCAATAGCCTGCTCAGAGTGGAAAGTACCCTGGGCACCAGTGAAACCCTGACAAATTACTTTAGTGTCTTTGTTAATTAAAACGCTCATTGCTTACCCCTTATGCCTTGGCCGCTGCTGCAACGACTTGCTTGGCTGCGCCAGTCAGATCAGTGTCAGCAATAATGTTCAGGCCGCTTTCTGACAATACTTTTGCGCCCAGTTCAGCGTTGTTACCTTGTAAACGAACTACTACAGGTACTTTAACGCCAACTTCTTTAACTGCACCAATTACACCTTCAGCAATCATATCGCAACGTACGATACCGCCGAAGATATTGATGAATACGGCTTTAACCGCAGTGTCAGACAGGATAATTTTGAATGCTTCAACTACGCGCTCTTTGGTCGCGCCGCCGCCAACGTCCAGGAAGTTAGCAGGTTGGCCACCGTGTAATTTCACGATGTCCATAGTACCCATAGCTAAACCCGCACCGTTAACCATACAACCGATGTCGCCACCTAAAGCAACATAGTTCAGTTCCCATGAAGCCGCATGCGCTTCACGTGGATCTTCTTGTGATGGATCTTGCATCGCTTTTAAATCTGGGTGACGGTATAAGGCATTACCATCGATCACTAATTTGGCATCTAAACAGTGCAGATCGCCAGCTGGCGTGATAACTAATGGGTTAACTTCCAATAAGGCTAAATCTTTTTCCTGGAACAATTTTGCCAGGCCCATAAAGATTTTCACGAATTGGTTAACTTGCTTGCCTTCTAAACCCAGTTTGAACGCTAACTCACGGCCTTGGAATGGCTGCGCGCCAACCAATGGATCGATAGCCGCTTTTAAAATTTTCTCTGGTGTTTCGTGGGCAACAGTTTCAATTTCCACGCCACCTTCAGTAGAAGCCATAAACACGATACGACGTGTTGAGCGATCTACTACCGCACCTAAGTACAATTCTTTGGCGATATCAGTACAGGTTTCAACCAAAATACGACTAACTGGCTGACCTTTTTCGTCTGTTTGATAAGTTACCAGGTTTTTACCCAGCCATTTTTCTGCGAAAGCGCGAATGTCTTCTTTGCTTTTTACCAGCTTAACGCCGCCCGCTTTACCGCGGCCACCAGCGTGAACCTGTGCTTTAACAACAAACATATCGCCGCCGATCTCATCGGCTGCAGCAACTGCTTCTTCTACAGTGGCGGCAGCGATGCCTTTCGATACAGGCAAACCATATTGGGCAAACAGTTGTTTACCCTGATACTCGTGCAAATTCATGGCTATTTTCCGTTCATTTGAAATTAAAGGCTGCAACAGTATACAGCCACAGTTTTGATTGCTACGGGTATATCCTTTCCGGTTTAAGCACAGTAAAACTGTTCCCTAACTGACTTAGATATAACGTTACCAACCAGTGAAATTTAGAAACACCACACCTAAATATGGTGTTTCTAGTTTGCTAATGCTTAGATGTCTAACAGAATACGTGTTGGATCTTCCAGTAACTCTTTAATCGTTACCAAGAAGCCTACAGACTCTTTACCGTCGATGATACGGTGATCATATGACAGTGCTAAGTACATCATTGGCAGAATTTCCATTTTGCCATCCACAACCATGACGCGGTCTTGGATTTTGTGCATACCTAAGATGGCTGACTGTGGTGGATTGATAATTGGGGTAGACATTAATGAACCAAAGACGCCACCGTTAGTGATGGTAAAGTTACCACCGGTTAAATCGTCCATCGCCAATTTACCATCACGGCCCTTCAACGCTAGCTCTTTGATGGCTTTTTCAATTTCAGCCAAGTTCATCTTGTCACAATCACGCAGCACTGGCGTTACCAAGCCACGTGGTGTAGACACCGCAATGCTTACATCAAAGTAGTTGTGATAAACAATATCATCGCCATCGATAGCGGCGTTAACTTCCGGGAAGCGCTTTAAGGCTTCAGTAACTGCTTTAACGTAGAACGACATAAAGCCTAAACGGATACCATGACGCTTCTCGAACACATCCTGATATTGCTTA
>CAZNXI010000310.1:2075-2412 GCA_964577005.1 uncultured Rheinheimera sp. | reverse complement strand
TACGGCACCTACTAGCTGTTAGCGCCGCTTTCGCGAGCGTGCGCTGGTAGACTTTGGTTTTGCTGCGACTCGCTTGTACCGCAAAACCAAGCAAAAACGGTTTACGCTTAGTCTGGCTTCTCCAACTGCCAATCGAGGTTGTGCGTTTGCTGGTCCAGTGGCAACCTAATGCAACGCCGGTTAAGAAAACGTGGTGAGTCTGCGGCTATCAGTTGTTTATCCAACCACAAGCCGGCACTTGCTGTCTGCTCTGTCTGCGACTGCCTGATATGAATAGTATACAAAGTGCCGGCTTGTGGTTGGATAAACAACTGATAGCCGCAGACTCACCACGTTT
>CAZNXI010000310.1:0-2065 GCA_964577005.1 uncultured Rheinheimera sp. | reverse complement strand
GTATACTATTCATATCAGGCAGTCGCAGACAGAGCAGACAGCAAGTGCCGGCTACCTGAACGGTGGCGCTAAAACCTGACCACTTACTGGGTAAGTTGGGGGCCAGTTGCAGTTCTCCATTCTGACGACTGATCCACAATATGCCATCGAGTCCGGCTTGATACATCCAAGCTGCGGCTCCGGTGTACCAACTCCAGCCACCGCGACCAATATAAGGCGCTACCGAGTAGATATCGGCCGCCATCACATAGGGTTCTACTTTGTAACGATGCACACCTGCTGGGGTGAGTGCATGATTAATCGGATTGAGCATGCTCCATAATTGCTGCGCCTTATCTGCTTGCCCTAACTTGGCGAATGCCAATACCACCCAAGTGGCGGCATGGCTGTATTGGCCACCGTTTTCACGTAATCCGGCTGGGTAACCTTTAATATACCCTGGGTTGTTAGCGCTATGCTCAAAAGGTGGGGTAAAGAGTAATAGTAGCTGTTCGGCGGGCCGCCATAAGTGTTTTGCCACCGCCGTCATAGCGCTGGCGGTACGCTTTGGATCTTCGGCTTCTGCCAGCACCGCCCATGATTGCGCAATAGAATCTATCTGGCATTCTTCGCTCTGCTCACTGCCCAGCCAACTGCCATCATCGTAGGTGGCGCGTTTATACCAACGACCATCCCAAGCATGTAACTCCAGTGCTTTACGCAACTGCAGGCTATGTGCTTGCCATTGCTCGGCGCGGCCTTGATCATGCTCTTTAGCCAGCGGAATAAATAGGGCCAAGGTTCGCAACAGCAGCCAACCTAGCCAGACACTTTCACCTTTACCCGCTGCCCCTACCTGATCCATGCCATCATTCCAGTCGCCACTGCCCATTAGCGGTAAACCTAAGGTACCGGTTAAGCTAATGCTGAGATCTAAGCCGCGAGCACAATGTTCAAAAAGCGAAGCCGTGCAATCTGTTGGCATAGGCTGATAAAAAGCGTCATGCTGGCTGGCATCAAGCCTTGGCCCTTGTAAAAAACTCACTTGCTCTGCCAAGATGGCGTTATCGCCACTGCTTGCAATATAGCGAGCACAAACAAAAGCCAGCCAGACGCAATCATCCGAAATCCGACTACGCACGCCTTGCCCGGAATGTGGCAACCACCAGTGCTGTACATCGCCCTCAATAAATTGGCGGCCGGCCGCCCGCAATAAATGTTGTCGACTTAACGCTGGTGCCGCAAAGGTAAGTGCCATACCATCTTGTAATTGATCGCGAAAACCATAAGCACCGCTGGCCTGATAAAAGGCGGCACGGGCGTACAATCGGCACGTAATGGTTTGATACAGCAACCAACCGTTTAGCATAATATCCATGGCACGGTCTGGGGTGGTCACTTGCACTGCCCCGAGTATGGTGTGCCAATGTGCCTGCACTTGCGCGAGCACAGCGCTTAAATCGGTTTGTCGATATTGGTTGACAAGCCCCAGCGCACTGTCAGTATCGCTACTTTGCCCAAATAAAAATACCAGTTCTTTACACTCACCGGGCGCCAGCATGATCTGCTGTTGCAGGGCGACACAAGGATCTAAACCCGCTCCGCTACTGGCGGCGAGTGGTGTCGTCCGCAATAAAGCGGCTGGGCTGGCCAGGCTACGGTTACGACCAATAAATTCGCTTCTGTCGGCCGTCCAACCCGAGAGCGGCGCCGCCAGTGCCGCAAAGGCAACCCGCTCTGCAAAGGCGCTTTGCCAAGGATTACGAACCAGCAACACTTCGCTTTCGCTATCTAAGCGCGATAGTAAAAATGGCGCAGAGGCGCCACGCTCACGCCCCAGCACCAGTTCTGCATAGGCGGTTAAGGTAAGATGGCGCACCTTGTCAGAATGGTTTTTAACCCTTAAGCGACTAATTTTAATCGGATCCTCTAAGGGCACATATTGCAGTAAACTAAGTTCAATCCCTTGGGCTTGATGCTGAAACCGGCTATAACCAAAACCGTGGCAAGCCTGATAATGACCACCATCATTAAAAGGTTGTGCGGTGGCACAAAATAGCTTGCCATGTTCGTCATCTTTTACATA
>CAZNXI010000309.1:0-2442 GCA_964577005.1 uncultured Rheinheimera sp. | reverse complement strand
CTCCCCATTAAGTAAAAAAGCCCGCGATGCGGGCTTTTTAGCTAAGATGACGTTGATATGTCCGCTATTTAGAATCGTTGCAGGCTGCCCATAGAGTCAAAACGCCAGTGCGGCTGTTGCAGCGCTTTCAAATAAGCACCTGCTTTATCTAATTCAATCGCTTCAATAAAATGGTTATTCTGATCAAGAAAGATTAACCATTGTTTTGCTGTAGTTGTCAGTTGGCTATCTTCGACGTATTTGTGCATACCAACATAGGCAGGAGCGGGTTTTTTCCAGCCTTGCTCTACTTTAAATATAAACCGGCTTTGATAATCCAAATGCAAGAAATTGGCTTGCTGCACAGCAGATAACTGATGTTTATTGCTAATAACAACTTGAGCGATAGCCGTGCTGCGATTTATCAGTTGCTCAACCTGATTGTTGCGGCTAACAGCAGCTTTAGGTTGACTAATAGCCTGGCTAAGTGGCAATGCTATTTCTAACGAAAACAAGGCTATTTCATAGCTATCTAACATAGCCTGCAGACCTTTTTCGTCCTGACAGTTACTCGGCGTTATCAACGTCTTTAGACTGGTGCTGGTCAGTTTCTGGTCAAATTTAAGCAGCCACTCGATTTCATCGCTATGTACTGCTTGTTTTAATAAACTGAGCAGTCTGCTGCGATGTTTGTCCGTTAAGCTGCGAACGTCTTCCCCTTCTATCGGTTGTTCCTTGCATTGCACGTAAAACGTATTAATAGCGTTTGAGTACAAAACGCTGCTGACGGCTGATTGCAGCGTACGTTTTTCAGAGGTGGAATAACCACTGGCAGCTGCCGGAATGGCTACCAAAGTAGAAAGAAGAGGGAATAAAATTAACATAAATGCGCTATCTGAATAATTCTGGCGGCACCTTAGCCTGTGTTGATAAAAAAGGAAAGTGAATACTGGTGTGAGCAGTTGCAGCACAGACCGACTGCGTTCAGATCCAACAAAATTTTAGTTGGATGGCTACTAAATCGATATAACTTTTTCTATTGTTAAGCCCGCTGAGCTGTAACAGCTGCGGCCAACTTAGCCCTTGCCATAAAAGTGGGCAAAGCAGTTTGCTCAGTTCAGCCGGTAGGCGCTGATAATGTACGTTGAACCAGCTTAACAGCAGGTGAGTGATTAGCTCGAACGGTCGCTTACCTTCACTAAACAACTTTAGTTGCTCCAGCTCTGCGGCACTCAGTGCTGGCAGCTCTGGCGGTGTTGCCAGCGCGATGGCCAATTCAGCGCTTAACTGCGGGTATAGTAATGGCAGATTACTGTATAAGGCTGCGCGGAAACTCTGCTGCAGTCGTTGGCAAATTTCAGCCGGGCCGGTAACAGCTTGCAGCATTAGTATCGAATATTCAGCACTGGCTTTGTCAGTGCTGCTGCCCAAGCGTAGCGGCGTATAACCGCCTTGCTGCCAGAATTCTAATAATCCTGCTGTCGCGCCGAAGCTAGTGCCGAGGTATGCCACGTCAGTCTTTTGCGCGGCTTGTTTGATATAACGCAGTAACTGAGTCCCCAGCTGCTGTCGTTGTAACGCCGGTTGCACACTGATGCGCATTACCCGCCACAGTGCAACGCTTGCCAATTGCGGTTCAGCCAGATGAAATGCCAGACTTTGCGCCAATAAATGGCCCTGCACACGGCGCTCGCCATGATACACCGCTGTTGCCAGCTCTGGTGCCAGTTCGCCTTCACTGCTGATTAAGGCGCACGCCAGTACCTGATTATCCTGCTCCAGGGTTATAACCTGTAGCAAAGGGTTATCCAGCAGTGCAGCCAGATCTTTTATTTGCGTTTGATAATGGGCCTGGCTTAGCAGATGAAAGACCTGCTGCAGCTTTAGTGGTGTGTTAAGCCAGTCTGCGGCTTTATAGTGGCCGACATTTAGCGGTGCATTGGCAGCGTAAGTTGGCTCGCCAACCGGCTGTTGCAGTAAGAAACCGGCAAAGATTAGCTGCTCAAGTGGGTCCGCGCTCTGGTAACGTACCGGTTGTTGCAATTGTAGTTTTTTCCAGCCGGGGCACTGCGTCGTTAAATGCTGTTGGAACCTTAACTGAAAACCGCGGCCGGTACCTTCATAGCCATGTTCGGTAGTGGCAAACACTATACGGCTGAAACGGGCTAACAGCTGCTGTAACACCGGCGTTGGTATCGCGGCCGCTTCGTCTACCAGCAGTAAGTCGGCGTTGTTGTTGCTACGCAGCAGTTGATCAAAAGGCACAAACTGTAATAGCTGATGCTGCGCGGCGTCTGTTAATTGCTGAAAATGCTGCAAGGCGGTTTGTGCTGCTTGCGGCGACGGTGCGGTAATTAATACTTGTTTCCCGGCAGCGGCCAGTTGAGCTGCGGCAATACCCAGCGCAGCAGACTTACCGCGGCCGCGGTCGGCAGTTATTACCAACGGCCGGCGGCGGTGGCC
>CAZNXI010000308.1:0-2446 GCA_964577005.1 uncultured Rheinheimera sp. | reverse complement strand
TAACATTACAAAACTCACCATAGCGGTGTGCAGGTTCCAGTGTTACCACATCACAAATCACGGGCACTTCTTCAAGGCCATTAATAAACACATAAGCTTGCTAAAAAGCCTGCCAACAAGCATACGGATGTTTAATTCCGTTTAAATGCTAACATCAATAATAAATCGGTAGATTAATTCCGTTTTCGCGCTCAAATCAACTTGCAATCGGTAGATTAATTCCGTTTTATCCGCTAATCTCACTATAAGTCGGCAATAATCTCCGGAGCGAGTATGAAAACCCTCATATTACAATTATTCAATAATGGGAAGTGGTGGGATGCTGCGGAACTCAGTTTTCTAGGTAATGAATTAAGCAGTCCCGTCCGACTCACTTACCTGAAATCCTACATTACTGAAGTTGCTTCATACGATGCCACTGACTGTTGGGCTTGTACCGTCAATGCCCCAGTCAGCATTTTACCTACGGACTATCCGGGCTGGCCTTCACTTTTAGATGATTTGTTGCCCGTAGGCAAGTCACGCGACTGGTGGTTGAATTATCTTGATGCAACCAGACAAAATATTTTTGAGCAAAACTTCACCCTGCTATCCCATGCTTGTATGGCACCGGTGGGTAATCTCCGAATCAAAGAGTCTGTTACACCTGATGGTACTTATAATCAGCACACCTTCCCTATTACTGAGGTTGTTGCACTACAACATGATTTTCTTGAATACGCTAATGAGCAAGGTGCCGCAGTGGGTGGTGCTACCGGCGCAGTTGGGGTTGCACCAAAACTACTTTTAATGGTTGAGAACGAAAAAGTGTTTATCGATGCTGACTTTGCTGGTAAACCATTAACTGCTACACCCTATTTGACCAAGTTTGCCCGAAATCAACGTACTGCGCGCGATAATCAAATTCTCAGGGCGGAAGGCGCGTTTTACCGTGTACTGACCGAAGTGTTAACAGGCACTGCAATAGCCAGCATCGATACCTCAAACATGATGGTGCTAGAACACGAAGGACAAACCAGTTTGTGGCTACCCCGCTTTGATATTGAAAGTAAGCAAGGACTAGCGAGCAGACTTGGCATGGAAAGCATTTATTCAATGCTCAATGCCGGGCCGGGAAGTTATCAAAATCACTTTACCGTGATGAATGAGATTTGGGCTAAAATTAAAAATGGTACAACAATGTCTGCCGCTGAATTTGCTAAACAATACTTGGCCAGAGATTTTCTTAATTTAGTGTTTGGGAATTCGGATAACCATGGGCGCAACATCTCGTTCCTAAAATACCAAAGTGATATCCAGTTTGCGCCAATTTATGATTTTGCGCCGATGAAGGCTGATCCGGAAATTATTACCCGTCTCTTTAAATGGGGTGGGCATTTCGAGCAATCAGGAACGGTTCGTTTTGATAAGGTGGTTCAAGGATTGGCCCATTTTGCCGAGCCTGCTGAATTGATGAGCTTTCTAAACGAGCTCTGCAAGCCATTACTAAAACTACCTGACTTGTTATACAAGTATGAGTGCCCCATCGAAATTATAAACTTTCCAACGCTAGGATTTTCCCGTATGAATGAAAAGCTGGCAAATTTAGGGGTGCAGTATGACTGAATCTTCCGGCCAAGAGCGTCTGACGTTACTCTCTCAGATTGAAGCAGACATTAACAGCGGTGCCATTAGTCTCGGTGAAGCTATAAGGCGAATACGCACAGAACTTTACGGTATGACCCAAACCGAATATGCAGCTTATACCAAGGTATCTGATAAAACACTGCGCGAGATTGAAAAAGGCCAGACCGACGCCCGCTTATCCATTTTAAGCAAGTTACTTGCACCAGGTGGCTTTAAAATGAGTGCCCGCTTTGTGCCACGCAAGGTAACTTAGTGGAAAACTCATAACTCGAAGCTAAGGTGCTTAACGAAGGTTTCGTTTTCTGTGTCAGCGTCACGAGAATACAGCCGCTCACCTGCAACATAAGTTGCTTTAACGGTTCGATCATCACCCAACGTCATCAATACAAACAAGATGTCTTCCAAACTCTTGGCATATTGCATGCGATATCTGATGATAGGCGTGGCATTTAGATCAAGCACGATAATATCGGCTTCTTTACCCACTTCAAGACTGCCGATTTTATCATCCAAGTACAGCGCATTGGCTGCCCCTCGGGTTGCTAAATAGAAAGCGTGCAACGGACTTAAGGAATAACCCTTAAGCTGCGCCACTTTATAGGCCTCGTTCATGGTAGCGAGTTGCGAAAAATTAGTACCAGCGCCTAGGTCGGTGGCTAAACCTACTCGGATCGGGCGTTTGGGATCCATTGCCTGCTTAAGGTCAAACAAGCCACTACCCAAAAACAAATTAGATGTTGGGCAGTGCGCAATGGCCGTCCCCGTGTCGTGCAATACCTGAAACTCGTCTTCAGTGAGATGCACACCATGCCCAAGAATG
>CAZNXI010000307.1:0-2447 GCA_964577005.1 uncultured Rheinheimera sp. | reverse complement strand
AAAGGTTAAGGGAAAATGCTTGTCAGGAGTGTTGGATAGGATTAGGCGATAACACAGGTTAACCAAGGCTTACCTAGTGTTTTACCCAGTGTAAAAGCTGCTGGATGACTTGCCGCTGCAGTTCCCTGAAATGCCATATAACTAACATTACTCACATTACTCACATTACTCACAAAAATAACATGGTAAATTGCATTATTGGGCAGCGGGCTAAAGTGCCATAGGCCTACACTAAGGTATCACTTAACCACTACTTGTTCCCTTCGCAGGTATTAGCCTGATCAGGTTCAACGGATCCCGCACTGCGGTCTCAGCTTTAAGGCATAATGCCTTAATGCACTCCGACAAGATGTAATTATTTACATAGCGTTGTTATGTAAATTGGCTTTTATAAAACCATAATTTGGCTGAAAAGAAAAGTAAGTTTGGTATTTTAATTACAGCTTTTAACAGTGTGCTTTAATCATCGTGCGGATAACGCACGCTATGTTAAAAATATTAGCCAAGCCGTTGTTCACGTAAAAACACCAACAACTCAGGCAGTGGCATAGGGCGCGCATAAAAATATCCTTGTACCCTATCACAGCCTAATTCGCGACAAAGCTGCGCCATCTCTGGCGTTTCTACGCCTTCTATCACCACCGTTTTGCCAATTTCCTTACAGGTGCTAACGATCATTTCGACGATCTTACGTTGTTTTGTGTCTGCTAATAAATCTAGCGTAAAAGAACGGTCTAACTTTATGCTATCCGCGGGCAAGCGATATAAATACGATAAGCTAGAGTACCCAGTACCAAAATCATCTAATGCCAGTAAACAACCTAATTGTTTAATCCGTTCAGGCAACAAAAAAGCATTAGTTTGGCCTTCAAGCAGTGCGCTTTCGGTTAGCTCAATACAAATACGCTGTGGCGGTATCTCAAAACGGGCAAGTGCTTGCGCCAGAAAGCACACATAGTCGTAGCGGCGTAACTGTTGTGATGACACATTAATCGCTGCGCTTAACAGCGCTAATTCCGGTTGATCACGCAGATCTTTCAGAACGATTTCCGTAACCTGTTCCCCTAATTGAATAATTTGGCCGGTCTGCTCTGCAATGGGGATAAACTCCGCGGGGGAAATGTAGCGACCTTCGTCATGCCAGCGTACTAAACTCTCTAAGGCCACCACCTGTCCAGACCTAAAATCAATCACCGGTTGGTAAAATACCTGTAATTGATTCGCATCCAGCGCAGCCTGTAAACGATTTCGAATGGCCATTATTTTACGGTAATCATCCGCCATAACATGCTGATAAAAACAATAAGTATTGCCCCCCGCTTGTTTCGCATAGCTCATCGCGACATCGGCTAATTGCGTGAGTAACTGTGAGCTTTTACCTGTTTCGGTATTAATAACAATACCAATACTGGCTGTAACATAAACATTAAAACCGGTTGATGTACTGGGCGCGGCAATACTTTGCAATATGCTGACCGCTAAATGCTGTGCATCCAAGGCATGGCAGCCAGGCAGATACACTAAAAATTCATCACCGCTAAAGCGCGCTAATAAGGTATCCTCTCCCACCAACAACCTGATCCTATTGGCAATTTCAGTTAATAATTTATCGCCTACGTCATGACCGAAGCTGTCATTAATCGGTTTAAAGCCATCTAAATCAATAAATATCATGGCTTCAGGTAAAGCGTTTTCAGCAGGCAGTAGCCGCTCTGCGGCTTGATAAAAAGCGTCGCGACGCAGTAAACCGGTAATATCATCGTACTTGGCTAAGGTCACCAGTTTTGCTTTCTCACGATGCAGTTGCCTAGTACGATCTGCCGCTAAGATGAAAGTACAACAAAACACTAAGGCCACCCAAAGTACTACTTGATGCAAACGAGAACGCGCTTGTAACGCCAGAATATCACTGATAAAAACGTAAAAATGACGATCTTGCCAACGCTGATCATCAGGTGTCAATTTGAAGTAATAGCGGTATTTTGCTGTTAACTCGCTAAAGCTAGCCCGAGAAAAAACGTGTTCATCAACCGATAACAACACATCAGGTAAGACTTCCAGAAAAATTCTGAGCTTGGCACCCTTATCAGAACTATCAGTCATTAACGCGTGCTTTAAGTTAATGAGTATAAGCACCGTTTTAGTCTCATCTGCCGCAACTGAAACATATAATTTCCTCATTAAAAAAGGTTCATCAGTCTCTAAAGAACGCCCATTAGCGCCTAGCTGAGCGTCAGAATCCTTTTGCACTAACCAGTTTTGTAAAGTCGAACTGTTAAATAATCCCTGTTGATAAAATGCAGCCGCTTTGCCTGTCATAAAACGAGGTTGTAATTCCGAATCGAAAATAATAGCACCATGGATCAAATCATAATTTGCTGCCATATCTGCTAAATCGGCAGACATAAAATTCAAACGTTGCTCACTATCAATTCGTTGCCAACGGA
>CAZNXI010000306.1:0-2497 GCA_964577005.1 uncultured Rheinheimera sp. | reverse complement strand
AACACCGCCCAAAAAATCTCCATGCTTATTACCTCTCATCTTGTGTTATTCAACCCAAATTCAGATCTGTACGTTAATCTGTGTTATACCTAGCCATCATGGCAATGGCTAACGTTATGCTACAGCGCTTCATACCATAGGAGAATAACATGGCTAAAATAAAGTAAAAACCGGGCTTATTTCGCCCGGCTTTTTGTATTCTGCTACTGTAATTCTTTCAGCTATTTAGCATCAGACCTTAGTCTTCTTCTTTACCCCACACATCACGCAGCCCAACAGTGCGGTTAAACACTAACTTGGTAGTTGTTGAGTCTTTATTATCTGCACAATAATAGCCCTCACGCTCAAACTGATAGGCCTTTTCGGCAACAGCCTGCTGCAAAGACGGTTCAGCAAAACCCTGTGTAACCACTAACGACTGTGGATTGATGGTGGCCATAAAGTCATCTTCTGCGGCTGGGTTAGCCACACTGAATAAGCGATCATAGACACGGAATTCTGCAGGTAACGCCTGAGTTTGTTCCACCCAATGAATAACGCCACGTACTTTCCGGCCATCGGCAGGGTTTTCACCCAATGTTTCCGGTAAATAGCTACATTTTAGCTCAACCACCTGCCCTGCTTCGTCTTTTATCACTTCATCGGCATGAATAACATAGGCATTACGCAAACGTACATCGCCGCCAAGTACTAAGCGCTTATATTTTTTATTGGCTTCTTCGCGAAAATCAGCGCGATCAATGTAGACGGTGCGACCAAAAGGCAGTTGCCGCTCGCCCATATCTTCTTTTGGATGATTAGGTGCCGTTAACCATTCCAACTTATCTGCTGGATAATTGGTGATGGTCACTTTAATCGGATCCAGTACAGCCATCGCACGAGGGGCCGAGCTGTCTAAATCTTCCCGAATACAGGCTTCTAACGCACTCATCTCGATCACGTTATCTTGCTTGGTCACACCAATACGTTTAGCAAATTCACGGATGGCAGCCGGCGTATAGCCCCTGCGGCGTAAACCGGCAATGGTAGGCATACGTGGATCGTCCCAACCACTGACTACTTGCTGCTCAACTAAGGTTTGCAGCTTGCGCTTACTCATCACCGCATATTCAAGATTCAAGCGCGAAAACTCAATTTGCTGTGGGTGGCAGGCGATAGTGATGTTATCCAAGATCCAATCGTATAAGCGGCGGTTATCTTGGAACTCTAAGGTACAGAGTGAATGGGTTATCCCTTCCAGCGCATCGGAGATGCAGTGGGTAAAGTCATACATGGGGTAAATACACCAGCTATCACCGGTTTGATGATGGTGCGCAAATTTCACCCGATAGATGACCGGATCACGCATACAGATAAAGCTAGAGGCCATATCAATTTTGGCACGTAATGAACACTCGCCCTCTTTAAAACCACCGGCACGCATTTTTTCAAATAACGCCAGATTCTCTGCTGGGCTGGTATCGCGATAAGGACTAGGCTTACCCGGCTGCGTTAAATTACCACGGTATTCACGCATTTGCTCGGCGTTTAGGAAACAGACATAAGCCAAGCCTTTGTTAATTAACTCTACCGCATAGCCATATAACTGCTCGAAGTAATCCGATGAATAACGTACCGCACCTGACCACTGAAAACCCAACCAGTTCACATCACGCTGAATCGATTCAACAAACTCAACGTTTTCTTTTTCAGGATTGGTATCGTCAAAACGTAAGTTACACTGACCCTGATAATCTTGGGCTATACCGAAGTTTAAACAAATCGACTTAGCATGACCGATATGCAGATAGCCATTTGGCTCGGGCGGAAAACGGGTTTGCACGGCATTGTGCTTGCCAGAAGCCAAGTCGGCATCGATGATTTGTCTAATAAAGTTTGTTGGGCGTGGCGTTACGTCCGACATAATAATAAGTGTCCTTTTGAAAGCGGGGAAACAAGCATTTAGCGGCATTATAACAGCAGAAGCGAGACTGACCAGTAGCTATAGCTATAAAAAAACCCGCTACAACAGAGCGGGTTTTGTTAGAGAGGTTGTTATTACCAACCAGTAATTTCTTTCAGGGCTTGACCGATATCGGCTAAGCTCTTCACAGTTTTAACGCCAGCATCTTCTAAAGCAGCGAATTTCTCATCAGCAGTGCCTTTACCACCAGAGATAATCGCACCAGCGTGCCCCATACGCTTACCAGCAGGTGCCGTTACACCAGCGATGTAAGATACTACAGGCTTAGTTACGTGTTGCTTGATGTAAGCAGCCGCTTCTTCTTCTGCAGAACCACCGATTTCACCGATCATCACGATGGCTTCAGTTTGTGGATCTTCCTGGAATAATTTCAGGATGTCGATGAAGTTAGAGCCAGGGATTGGATCACCACCAATACCCACACAAGTAGACTGGCCGAAGCCGTAGTCAGTTGTCTGCTTAACCGCTTCATAAGTCAATGTACCTGAACGAGATACGATACCGACTTTACCTGGCATGTGAATGTGGCCTGGC
>CAZNXI010000305.1:0-2559 GCA_964577005.1 uncultured Rheinheimera sp. | reverse complement strand
ATCCAGAATATTGAATAAGGTTTTTTTGAGTCTCTCTAAGCTGACTTAATCTTACCAAGCCCCTGTAAACTGGGGCTTTTTTATTTTCAAGAGATTTCAGGTCTTTGCCTGTATTTTCAACCAACTGATGAGTTTAGTGGTGAGTAGTATTGATCTAGTATGCCCTTAAATGGTGAGTAACTTTCCATGTAATACTTATAAAGTTAATTGGAATTGGCTTGCTTAAGCCACTCATCAAGTACAGACTCTAATTTAGTTAGCTGCTCTACATGTTTTTCTCGATTCTTAGCTAACTTAGCTATGTTTTGTAGCTTCCAGCGTATAGCTGGCAGTTCTGCTGCATCTGGGTTGTCAAACAGTGACCAATCAGGATTCCCTTGTTTGAATGACAACAAAAATGAGCGATCTTTTTCTGTGAAATGGGCTTGTAGTGCAGCTAGCATCGCAGGCCTTATAGAAATTAAGTCTTTTAACTCAACGGGTTCAAAGGTCATGCCATCGAACTCAGCTTGAAACTTATCATCAAGAGGTTGCCAGTTAGGAGCCATAACCTCATTGATAGGTCTTGCGTGGCTTAGTACGTAAGTAATGAATCCAACAAAGATATCTCGTGAAATACCTTCCTCTGCAAGCAGCATACGAACATCAAACAGGTCGCGAGGATGCTGGCGATCCATTGCAGCACATAGTTTTCCTCCATAAAGATCGGGCAGACTAACTACAGAAATCTCTGCATAACCAAACTCTTCTTCGACGGATTCTTGGACAGCTAAGCTATCAGGTTTATGCAATGTACCTCTTGCTACCGGAGAGACTTCTATCTTAATTGTTGCATTAGGGCTTGTAACAACAATACGCAATTCATCTAACCTATGGTCCTGCAATACAGCTCGGTTCTCAGGTTCTTTGTTGATTAAATCGGTTATACGTTGCAATGCTGCTTTTACATTTGCTAGAGCTTCATTTCTGGGCTCAAGAGGAAGATAAGCAAGATCAATATCTACAGACAAGCGTGGAAAATCCCTCACAAATAAGTTGATAGCTGTACCACCTTTGAGTGCAAATGAAGGCTCTGTTGCAACCACTGGTAACATTCTAATAAGCAGTGAAACCTGCTTGTAATAAGGGCTACCTCTATCCATTGTTTGCGCCTTCTTGTTTTACACTTAATATTTCTGGCACAGTGATTTGGTAACGCTCATCAAATCGCCCTTGCTCTACCACCTGACGCTTTCCTGAACCTAATGCGATCTTTGTTTCATCAATGCGCTGAGTCCACTGATGCCCATGATAATGACTCAAAAACAAAAACACTCTATTGGTTTGAACCGAACTGCTACGTTCAAGAAGAGATTGCACCTTTCTAGGACTTAGGTTTACAAGGCCTTGAAAAAGCTCCGCTGCATGCTCAAACGAAATTTGCTTGCCGATTGCATCAACAACTTCGTAAGCAGCAAGCTCTGGGCAACTAGCTTTTAGCTCTTTTCCTTTAACCGTAATCACTTTTAGGTCTTTGTCAGAGGCAGCTTCAAGCTTATGGTTACCACAATAAAACCAATTTTGATTGGGAAATTCACGAAACCACTTAGGTAATGATTGTTTGTTCTTCACCCCTATCCAAACTTGTTCTTTACTTAGCTGTAAATAGTGACTCAGCCCTTGGTGAGTTAAGCTGCTTAACCCAGCCAGATGAACAGGATGGTGCAACTGTGTGTCCATAGCTTGTAGAGCATCCACCCAGCCCGGCTTAACATCATCTTTTGCGCCTGGCCGATAATAAACGCCTGAAGATAGCTTCCTAAGCCAACCACTCTGCGCATATTTTTGAGCTAAGGAATAGCTAATTCCGTTCTCAGTCAGCCATTGCTGTAACACAAGGGCTCCAGGATATGCATGGGCGACTAACCAGTTTATCTTGGATGACATTTTAATACCTAAGGTGTGAATATTATACGCAAACCAAACTAGATGTTTACCCCAAGTAGTATTGTAACACCCTAGGTATTAAAAAAAACCATAAGGTAAACAAAAATCAAAAACATAGCATTACTCCATGTCAAGCTCTCGTGAACTACTCGTCTTATGTGCAAAATCATTATGTATATTCTTCTTTTTGGCGTGGTGCGTAGCAATCCGGTGATTACCATCGCTGAACGGGTGATTTTTCACCACAAAATATAACAAATGCGCGGCTTTACTTTCAATGCTGGGATATTAAGCTGAAGCCCTTAACTAAATGTTGCTTTAGGGTGGCAGTGGCCCACTGCCGAAAGCGGGTAGCATTAACAGAGTTAACCCTATACCCGACAGAGATAATTTTTGCTTGTTAAAAGACAACACGTCTTTAAACGCTCGTTAGAATATTTTCAGCAGCTTGCCATCAAACACTAACTCTCGAAGTGCCAGCCCCACTTAATCATAACCCCTAAGTCGTTCAAAATCAGCGCGCAGAAAATATCCTACTATTGTGAGATCACATACCGAGTACTTCTGCCCCCAGCAGCAGTTTTCACCAAACACCCCACTTCAACCAACTGCGCCAAATGCCGGCTGGCGGTC
>CAZNXI010000304.1:0-2567 GCA_964577005.1 uncultured Rheinheimera sp. | reverse complement strand
CAACAGCGACGACTTCAATGAGCGCCTGCAGTGCAGGGTGCTCCTTTAACACTACGGGCTGGTTTTGCCATACAATCTCGCCGGTAGGGGCATAGCCAATGCCCGTTACCTGATAGTGTCCTTGGCAGGTAATCACGTCTTTAGCAGTCATTTCATTGCGGGTAAGGGTACCGGTTTTATCCGAGCAGATAACTGTTACTGCGCCGAGCGTTTCAACGGCATTCAGTTTACGGGTAATGGCATGCCGATCTGCCATTTGCTTAACACCTAATGCTAAGGTAATCGTTAAAATAGCGGGTAAACCCTCAGGGATGGCTGCCACTGCAAAGCCAATTGCTGCTAAAAATACCTCAGCGGGGGCATAATCATGTGCCAGTAAACCTACGGCTAGCATCAGCAGTGTCAATATCGCGATGGCAAGCGCCAGATAACGGCCAAACTGGTTCATTTGTAAAGTGAGCGGCGTTTCTAAACTTTGTACATCAGAGAGCAGTGTATTGATTTGGCCAATTTCTGTGGCGGCGCCAATTGCGGTAACGACGGCTACACCGCGACCGGAGGTGACTAAAGTACCTGAAAACGCAATACTCGTTCGATCGCCTAAAGGCGCATCCACGGCAACGGCTTGCGGATGTTTGGACACGGGCATCGACTCACCGGTGAGTGCCGACTCTTCTAAGCGTAGCTCGGTCGTTTCTAGCAAACGTAAATCGGCAGGCACCCGATCCCCCGATCGCAGTTTAACAATATCGCCGGGCACTAACGTATCGGCAGCAACTTGTTGCCAATGACCATCCCGACACACATTAGCCGACACCGAGAGCATTTGGCGAATTCCGGCTAAGGCTTGCTCGGCTTTGCCTTCCTGAATAAAACCGATGATGGCATTGATCACCACAACCGCCAAAATAACGCCCGTATCCAGCCAATGCCCAAGCAGGGCAGTGACCAAAGCCGCGAACAGCAGTACATAAATTAAGGTATCGTGAAAGTGTTTAAAAAAGCGGTAAAACAGCGACGGTCCCGCTGCTTGCGGCAAGGCATTCGCACCATAACGCTCTGCACGAGCGAGCACCTGCGCTTTTGTTAACCCTGCAACACTGCTCTCTAAAGCAGTTAACACCTCATCAGCCTGCAGATGATGCACATTTTGTGGAAGTGAATTAAGCGGCTTAGCCATTGGCGCCATCTCCTTGGTCAATTATCAAACACAGTATGCCACAAAACCCAAACCACACCCTGCGCTAAATCAAACGAACTTATCCACACGTCTCCGGTACCACTCCGACCAGTTTATCCACACGTCTCCGGTACCGGTAAGTCCTCTTACCAGTTTTGAATGATTTGCAAATTACTTTTATTAACTTATTTTTAAATTAATTTACATTAATTTCGGGGGTTGAAATGGCCAGAAAACCACGTCTATTTGTCGACGGCATGTCTTATCACGTAGTAAACCGTGGCCATAATCGCATGCGTTGCTTTGATTGTGAGATGGATAAGCGAGTATTCTTCAAGATGCTTTGCGAAAAGTTAGAACTTTTTTCAATACAGCTGCATGCTTATGTGCTGATGTCCAATCACTACCATTTGTTGATCACCCCCACCGCGGGCAGTGAAGTGCCCCATTTTATGCAATGCCTGGGACGAAAATATGCGGGATATTTCAATACGACCAACGAACGTACTGGCACTGTATGGGATGGCAAGTATTTCGCTAGTGTGATCGAAAGTGATTACTATTTACTCGCCTGCTATCGTTACATCGAGTTAAACCCAGTGCGAGCGGGTATTGTTGAGGATCCCGGCTGCTTTTCGTGGTCCAGTTTTCAAACCAATGCCTGCGGTAAATATTCAAGTATTATTACACCTCACCAAACGTATACCGCGCTTGGTACATCAGCTTTAGCGCGCATGTCTGCCTACAACGCCTTATTCGATAACCCGATGAGCGCAGAAGAACTGCACGATATCCGTAATACGTTAACAAAGCGCAATATTATGCAGCATGCGGACAGGGTTAAGCTGGTCCGACCGGTACCGGAGACCTGTGCATAACTGCTGCGACTGGTCGGAGCGGTACCGGAGACGTGTGGACAAAATCAAACGAACCCATCCACCACGCACAGAATTGCTATTGACAATAAGAATCGATCTCATTACGATCCGCGTCTATTTTTGGGGTGGAGGGATGAAGTTGATGAGATTTATACAGATTGTGCTGTTAATTGCAGTGAGTTTGCTGTTAACTGCTTGTGGCGGTAGTGAAACAAATAGTGTTGAAGAAGTGGTATTAGACGTATCACTTAACCAAGGTACTACTTGGCAACAAGAGTTAGAACTCGGCAACTTTGCCGCCATAACCCTTTCTCCCCAACATGGCGACTTATCTTTTACCGGTAATCGCGTGACATATCAGCCACAACAACGTCATCGTGGCAGTGATCAAGCACGTATCGAAGGTAGCCGTAAGGTGTACATCCTGCGCTTTACCGTTAACCCAGTTAACCAGCCGCCCGAGCTGCAAAATACTGAAATTCGGGTGGTGGCCAGCCGCGAAATTACCG
>CAZNXI010000303.1:0-2595 GCA_964577005.1 uncultured Rheinheimera sp. | reverse complement strand
AAATCGGCAGACATAAAATTCAAACGTTGCTCACTATCAATTCGTTGCCAACGGACATTGGCACTGGCTAGCAAGGTTTCGGCAAAGGTTAATTGAGAACGCACGCCACTGATTACACGCTCAGTTTTCTGTTTAGCAATGTGCGTTTCATATTTAATGTCATAAAGTGTCAAAGCAAACCACACACCATAACCCGCTTGAAACATAATAATCGCAATCACGGTACTGCGGGTTACGCTACCGGCAACGCTTAACATAAAATGTTGTCGAAGCGCTAAAGCTATCCCCCCAGTAATAAACATCACCGGAATTAAAGAAGAGCTAAACGGGGTTTGTGCAGAGTGAGGTAAAAAGGGAAACCACAGCGACAGTTGTAATAAACAGCCATAGACAAAAATAATCAAAGCAACAGATTGCCAAAGTAGCCGACTTAGTTTGCTCTGTAGCGGTATCAGTAAACATGCCGCAGCCAAAGTTGACAGCACAATGATGATCAAAATTGGAATGCCACTTAATTCATGGGCATGATTTACGCCATTTACACTTAGATGAAGCGCGATCAGCAGTAGCAACAGCCCACTACTGATTCTTAACTTATGCCATTGGAATACCACTGCTGAAAAACCAAGACTAAGTAAGGCACCGATTTTTACCAATGTTACCGATAAGATAGGTAGCATCAAATCATTGAGAAACAGCTGCTCGATAATTCCAAGCAGCGCTACCATAATGAAAAAACCAGCAATAATCAGATAAAACGCTAATGCCGCTGAACGACTGATACTATCCTGCAGCTTAAATTGTCCAAACACCGTTACACCTTAATCAATTTACTTAGTTACTACATGGATAACTCAGGCTAAGTTTTTAATCAGCAACTGATGTTACCTGCAGTCGCGAGCATTTCGCAATTACAAATACGATTTATTTCTTTTTCATTACACAAGCGCAAGCAAGCTTTCATCACTACACTTGGCTTAGTACGCCTAACCCCGTATAGTGACGCCGTGAATTTATCAGGTACTCAAAAATGCTACAAAATAATCCGTTACTGGCGCAACTGAAGCAGCAAATGCGCGAATCCCTGCCTAGCAAAGAAGGTGTAGTCCGCGCCACCGCCAAAAGCTTTGGTTTTCTGGAAATTAATGATAAAGAAAGTATCTTTATCGCGCCCCCTCAGATGAAAAAAGTGTTACATGGTGACAAAGTCAGCGCCGTAATTAGCACGGTAGACGACAAAAGCCAAGCTGAACCGCAAAAGCTGCTGCAAGCGGCGTTAACGCAATTTGTGGGCAGAGTAAAACGGCATAAAAATAAACTGCAGGTAGTCCCTGATCATCCGCAGATGCGCGAAGCATTAAAAGCAGTTCAAGCTAACGACATAGCGGATAGCGTGTTAGAGGACGGCGATTGGGTTCTGGCCAGCTTAACACAGCATGCATTACGCGACGAACAATTCTTGGTAACCGTTACCGCCTTAATTGCCAAAGCAACCGATCCTGAAGCGCCTTGGTGGGTGGTACTCGCTCGGCATCAATTAGCCAAAACAGCCCCTGCTACTGACGAAGCCTTGATGTTAACTGATTCGTGTCAGCGTACAGATTTGACTGCGCAGCCGTTTTTTACTATAGACAGTGAAAGCACTCAGGATATGGACGATGCAATCAGCATTAAAGCAACAGATAGCGGCTGGCAATTGCAAGTTGCTGTGGCAGATCCTGATGCCTATATCACAACAGATAGCCCCTTAGATCAGATAGCGAAAGTCCGTGCTTACACCACGTATTTACCCGGCCGCAATATCCCGATGTTACCACGCCAATTAGCGGACGAGTTGTGTTCTTTGCACCCAGCGCAACAGCGTCCAGCGTTATGTGTTACGCTGCAGATTGACCATCAAGGTAACATGGTCGGCGAGCCACACTTTGAGCTGGCATGGATATGCTCAAAAGCGCGTTTTAGTTACAATCAAGTCTCTGACTACATTGAGCAAAATGGCAACTGGCAACCTGAGTCTGCAGAGATGGCACAGCAGTTACAGGCGCTGGCTGCGATGGCTGCGACCCGGCAGCAATGGCGCCAGCAGCATGCCATCGTATTCCAAGACAAACCCGATTATCGTTTTGAATTGGCAAACGGCAAGCTTGTTGCCGTCCACGCTGAATACCGCCGAATTGCTAATCAAATGGTAGAAGAAGCAATGATTGCAGCTAATTTAGCCTGCGGAGAGTTTCTAGCAAGCCAGCTAGGTTTTGGTTTGTTTAATACGCATAGTGGTTTTGAAGCCAGCAAGCTTAATGGGCTTAGTGAGCTACTGCAAAAGACAGAGTGCCCTATTACAGTTGAACAACTCAGCACGCTTGAGGGCTATTGCCAACTGCGCCGCTGGTTGCAACAACAACCGACCAGTTATCTGGAAAATCGGATCCGTCGCTTTCAATCTTATGCGGCAATTAGCATCGAGCCTGGTGCGCACTTTGGTATGGGGTTGCAATATTATGCTACCTGGACGTCGCCTATTCGCAAGTACAGTGATTTAATCAATCAACGTTTAATCAAAGCGATCATTGCCGCCCAGCCAGCAGACAAACCCAA
>CAZNXI010000302.1:0-2622 GCA_964577005.1 uncultured Rheinheimera sp. | reverse complement strand
ATTTTAGTAGTGTGGTTTTACCGGTGCCAGAAGGGCCAATAATGGCGATATTGTCTCCGGCATTAACTGTGATACTAAGATTATTAAACAACAGCGGTTCATTACTGGCATAACGAAAGCCAAGCTCTTTAATGCAAAGATTACCGCTAACTTCCCGGTTATCATTAAGCTCACCTGCCTCTTCTTTTTCGGTCAAGGCAATATCCGCTAAACGCGCTAAATGCAGCTTGGTCATTTTAATTTGCACCACCAAACCAATTAAGCTGCTCATCCGGCCGGTAAACTGACCTTTGTATGCCATAAAGGCAAAGAGCATCCCCACTGTCATCACTTCTGCCATTACTTGCTGTGCCGCTAAATACACAATTAAGATACCTTCAATACCAAACAACAGCTGATTGGCTACACCCGCACCTATGCCCCATTTGGCGAGTCGATAATCTTTATTAACGGCTTCGGCATGACGGTTTTGCCACAGGTTTAAGCGCTGCGTTTCCTGGCCAAATAATTTAAGGGCTTGATAGCCGCGTATCGATTCCATAAAAATACTTTGCTCTTTCGCCCCAGCGACTATGCTCTCTTCAGTAAGCTGGCGCATTGGCCAAAAAAAGGCCCAGCGTAATAAGGCATACAGCAGCACAACCAGAATGACCACTAAGCTTAACTGCGGGCTATACAGGTACATCATGGCAAAGACTATCACCACCATAATGCCATCAAGTAAGCCACCAATCAGGCTGGTGGTTAATAACGACTGCACCGCAGCCAAGGAGCCAAAGCGGGAGGTAATATCGCCCATATGGCGTTTTTCAAAAAAGGCGGCGGGTAAATGCAACAAATGGCGAAATAAGTTAGTGACCATTTGCATACTGAGCATGGTACCTAAATGCAGGGCTATCCAACTGCGTAAAATCCCGACCACTACTTGAATGAGCATCAGCAAACCAAAACCAAGCGCTAATACAACCAGTAAGGGCTTATCGTAGCTAACTAACACTTCATCTACGACCAGCTGAGTATAGTAGGGCGAGGCCAGAGCAAACACTTGTAAAATCAGTGACAAGATAAATAGTTTTACCAACGCGGGAATAATGCCCTTGGCTTTATTCCAAAAGGCCGTGAGTTTTAACTGTACTCGCTCATCGACTTTTTTAAAGTCTGTGGTGGGCGTTAACTCCAAAGCAACACCGGTAAAGGCTTTATCAACCTCTTCCAACGTCAGGCGTCGCTCACCCATCGCCGGGTCTAAGATGGTAATACCCTTACGATGCACTTTGGTTAGCACCACAAAGTGGTTCATCTCCCAGTGCAAAATACAGGGCGTTTGTAGTTTATTAAGGTCCGCCAACTCCAACTTAAGCGCCCGACTGGCCAAGTCCAGTTGATTCGCCAACAGCATAAGCTGCTGCAGCGTAGTGCCTTTAAGCGATACGCTATAGCGATTACGTAAGGTGGTTAAGTCCAGCTGATGGCCATATTGATTTGCCACCATAGCAACACAGGCCAAACCACATTCTGCAGCTTCGGATTGAAGGATCAACATTAATTAAATATCAAAGCAAGCATAATAATAAAAAAGTTATAAAGACCATGCCCAAGTATAGCGAGGATAAGTGATTGCGTTTTTATTCTGATGAGATGAAAGTTTACCCCCATAATGAAACCAAAAATGTACATATGATACTCAATTTCATTATGCGCTATAGAGAATAGAAAAGAACTGATAAAAACTGCTATCCAACAGTTCAACTTGAGATTGACAGTAAGAAAGGCAGGGATAATATGCCTAAACACTAGCTCTTCTATAATAGGTATTGTTACTACAGTCCATAAAAGTGGCCAATATAATCTAACAAAAATTGAAGCACCATCTGGATATGAAGGTTCTGCTCCAAACTTGGATCCAAAAGTTAATGAGATAATAATGATCACAAAGAAAGTTAAGATAGGACTACACACCCAAAACCATAATTTACTATTGATATTTATCAATTTCTTACGACAGAGAAGTGCTTTCCTACAATTAGCAATATTAAATAGTAAAAGCGATAAAATTACACCAACAAGAATAAAAAAACCTATTATATGACTAGCTAGTGAGTTATCTTCATAGGACCGATTAAGGAGCCCTAAAGAAAGAAATATAACTAAACACGAAAGCGCAGCGTAAAATAAAGGCCTTAGATGCAGGCGTTCTTCTGATCCCATTATTGATAATTCCATAAAAGATAAAACAAAGTGTGTTTTTTAAATAGTATAATTTCATTTGTTTTTATTAAATAAGTGAGCAATTTATTTGATAATCTATTGCTCACTACAATTTTAATTAAATTTTACATCATGCCTGAACTGTCATTTGCTCTGATTTGTTCTGCACATTCATTAATATCCATATTTGGACAGTTTGCATCTTGCCAATTGTCACCCCAATCTTGTAATGCGTCCATATAACTATCCCGGAGTCCTTCGCTGGCATCCCACAACGCAGTAATTGCATC
Organism: uncultured Rheinheimera sp.; assembly: GCA_964577005.1. Lineage (GTDB taxonomy): Bacteria > Pseudomonadota > Gammaproteobacteria > Enterobacterales > Alteromonadaceae > Alishewanella. Next base: position 124 of record CAZNXI010000302.1, on the reverse strand, counting down.
AGTTGCAATAGCTGCCAGCCCTAAAGCTTCACCGACCTCTCTAGCGCATGATACTGCGTTCGTGCAAACACCACCGCTTACCACTTCAACTTGCTCAAATGTTAATTCTTGCATAATATCTCTC
>CAZNXI010000301.1:0-2649 GCA_964577005.1 uncultured Rheinheimera sp. | reverse complement strand
TCGCAGAAAAAAGTACATACGTCTTAGCTTTTTACTGGTGTATGCTCAGGTTTTACTGCTTCGTTCAAACTCTCAAGGCCTGATACTAATCCCATCCGCAATTAACTTCGCCTTTAGCTCGCTAATCTGAATAATACCCTTATGAAACACACTGGCGGCTAAGGCACCATCCACATCGGCTTGCTGAAACACCTCAGTAAAGTGTTGCATCGTGCCGGCACCACCACTGGCAATAAGGGGTACCTTGCACAGATCGCGGATGGTTTTTAGCTGGGCAATATCATAACCCTGACGCACGCCATCCTGATTCATGCAGTTAAGCACAATTTCACCGGCGCCCAAACGTTGTACCTCGCTTACCCAATCCCGCGTTAGCCACTGGGTCTTTTGGGTGCGCGTTTCATCGCCGGTAAATTGGTATACCTGATACTGGCCAGAAGCCACATCAAAAAAACTGTCGATGCCAATTACCACACATTGCTGGCCAAAGGTGGCATTTAAATCGGCAATTAATTGCGGATTACTCAGCGCCGGGCTATTAATCGATACCTTATCGGCACCCATTTCTAAAATCTTGCCAGCATCGGCGACCGATTTAATGCCACCTGCCACACAAAAGGGGATATCAATCACCTCGGCAATACGCCTAACCCAGCTTTTATCCACCACACGACCATCGCTGGAAGCGGTAATATCATAAAACACTAACTCATCGGCACCGGCTTCGGCATAGCGCTGTGCCAGTGGCACAATATCGCCAATAATTTCGTGGTTACGAAACTGTACGCCTTTCACCACCTTGCCATCGCGAACATCTAAACAGGGAATTAACCGTTTTGCCAGCATGCTATGGCCTCCTCAAGCGTAAATTTACCTTCCAATAGCGAGCGCCCCAAAATCACACCTGCTACGCCAGAGCCAATTAGAGCCTGAATATCACTAAGCGCACCAATACCGCCCGAGGCTTGCCAGGCCAGTTGCGGATACTTACTGCACAGTTCGCGATACAGCGCCACATTGGAGCCGCTTAGGGTGCCATCTTTACTAATATCGGTGCACAATACATGCTTAGCACCGGCAGCGATATAGCCATCAAGCACTTGCTCCAGTGTCACACCCGAGTCTTCAATCCAGCCATGGCTCGGTAAGGTTTTTTCGCCTTGCGCATTAATGGCGACATCTAATGCCAGTACGATATGATCGCCGCCATACTGCTTGATCCAGCCCTGTACTAACTCAGGTTCACGAATGGCTAAACTGCCAATAACCACCCGGCTGGCACCAGCGGCCAGTAAATCTTTCACATCTTGCTCGCTACGCACGCCACCACCAACTTGAATTTGTAAGGGCGAGTCAGTCATCAGTTCAGTGAGCAATGTAAGTTGCCGCTTACTTGCATCTTTCGCACCAGATAAGTCCACCACATGCAAAATGGGCGAACCGGCTGCGGCATAACGATCGCGCAAGCTTAGCGGACTGAATTCGTACTCGGTGGTTTTATCATAGGCGCCCTGATAGAGCCGCACGACCTTGCCATCAATTAAATCTATCGCTGGGATAATCACAGCTGCCACTCCAAAAAGTTTTGTAATAAACGTGCGCCAACCTTGCCTGAACGCTCTGGGTGAAATTGCGCACCGGCCACATTATCTTTGCCAATCACTGCAGCAAAGTCAGAACCATAGTGGCACTGCGCTAAACTATATTGGCTGGGCACTACCGCAAAGCTATGCACAAAATACAGGTAATCCTGCTCGGTAAAGCCTTGCATAATAGGGTGACTGCTAATGCTATGCAGCGTATTCCAGCCCATATGCGGTAAGCGTAAACCTGCGGCATTCAGTGGCGCGACTTCGCCTGGGATTAAGCCTAAACAGGCGACATCGCCTTCCATACTATGGGCGGTAAGCATTTGCATGCCCAAACAAATGCCTAACACCGGCTGGGTTAAGCCTTGTAAGGTAGCAATCAACTCGCGCTCGGCCAAGTTTGCCATAGCGGCTTTGGCACTCCCAACGCCAGGTACTATCACCCGGTTAGCCGCTTTGATGACGTTGGCGTCGCGGCTAATCACCGGTTCAGTGCCTAGGCGCTTTACCGCAAAATACACCGAGCTGATATTGGCACAGCCGGTATCGACAATAACCAGTTCCGCCATTACAGCACTCCTTTGGAGCTGGGTAAGGCTTCACCACTTACCGTAATCGCTTGGCGTAAGGCGCGGCCAAAGGCTTTAAACAGGCCTTCCACTTTATGGTGTTTATTGCCTTCGGTAATGCTTAAATGCAGCGACATTAACATGGCATCGCTTAACGAGCGGAAAAAGTGCGGCACCATTTCCAGCGTTAAACCACCGACTGCGCCATCGCCCAGCTCGCCATTAAACACAAACAGCGGGCGGCCAGATAAATCCAGCACACACTCAGCGCGACACTCATCCATCGGTAGCACAAAGCCAAAACGGTTAATGCCGCGCTTATTGCCAAGGGCTTGTTTTAGCGCCTGACCTAGTGCTAAGGCGGTATCTTCGACACTGTGGTGATCATCAATATGGTAATCACCAGTCACTTTTACCTGCAGCGAAAAGCCGCCGTGGGTGGCAATTTGCTCCAGCATATGATCAAAAAAGCCGACGCCAGTATCAAAGAA
>CAZNXI010000300.1:0-2652 GCA_964577005.1 uncultured Rheinheimera sp. | reverse complement strand
GGCATATAACTGCGGTTGGGTTCATTTGCCGACCATGCATCCGGCAACTGGTGATTGGCACTGACGCCGATGATTTCATAACTTTGGCTGCCGGTTTGGTTGTGCAGCCGCAGCCCTAACACCTGGCCATCGGGGCGCAGTTTTTCGGCAAAGGTTTGATTGATAATGATCACCAATGCCTGAGAGCTGACTTCCTGCGCCGTAAAGTTGCGGCCTTGCAATAACGGGATCGCAAACATCGGAAAGTAGTGCTGATCGGTGCTGGTGTAGCGGCTGATCAAACTCTGAGTGGGTTCTGCCGGATCGGCCACCGCATTTAAAACCCCAAATAGTCCATCAAAAGACACCGGCGGGTAGTTGGTCACGCTGGCCGACTCCACTGCCGGATGTTGTCGCAGAATGTCCCGCACCTGCATCAGTTCCGTGGTGCGCTGGCGCAACAAGGCGAGCCGTTGCTCACCCGCTAAACCGGCGGCAGGTGCTGGCGTGGCATCGTCAATGGTGATCTGATAGCGATCACGGCTGGCAAAGCCCACGTCCTGGCGTAATTGGGTCAGCGCTTGCAGTAACACCTGCAAACAGCAAACCAGCAGCATGGCGGCCAGCGTCACCTGAGCACCAATCAGCCACTGACGGGTGCGGCGGCTGACTTGTACACCGCTGCCTTTGCCACTGCTTTGCAGGTTTTGCTGGATGGCTCGGTAATTGATCCGGGCATTGATCAGTCGCGCAAATATCAGCCCCAGCAGCAGGCAGCTGAAGATCGCAAACAGCAACACCGGCCAGTCCAACCCTAGCGCAGTGATACCGGGCAGTGAATCAGCGGCGTATTCGCGCAGCAGCGCGTAGGCCGCTTCGGCCACCAGAAAAGCCAGCAACAAGGCGCCCAGCATCAGCCAGCTCAGCTCTGCCAGAATGGTGCTTAAAATATGCCAGCGCTGTGCCCCTAACGCCACCTGAATGCTCATCGCCCGCTGCTGACGGGCGGCGCGGGAGAACAACAGGTTCATAATGTTGGTGGCGGCAATCAGCAACAGCAGCATACTGCCAGCCAGCATCCATAGCGTGCGGCTGCCACTGTCGCCATGCAATATCTGCCGTAGCGGTTCAGCATTAAACACCAGTCTGCGGCCAGAGGGATTGGTTGCTGCGGCTGCCTGATAATGGCTGTCCACCAGGACAGTTAACTCCTGCTCAAAAGCCTGGCGTAAATCTGGACTTTTCAGCTTAGCCAGATAAAACTGCCAGCCGCTGACTGAAGATTTGTCGCGCGATACAATCGGATTAAAATCCCAGGGTAACCAGACGTCGGTGTGGCGGGCACTGCTGATCAGACGCGGTTCGCTAAACCGGGATGCTGCAATACCGATCACTTTGTAATCTTGCTCGCCGATCCGCACGGCACGGCCGACCAGCGCCGGATCGGCGTTGTACTGGCTGCGCCAGATCTGTTCCGATAACACTGTCACCGGCTGATGGCTGCCGCTATCTTCATCCTGATTAAAAGCCCGGCCGTGCAACATCGGCATCTGATACATCCGCATAAAGCCCGAAGTGGCATACGCCACCTGGATCACCGGACTATGCGCTAAATCGCGCAGCGTCAGATCGGTAAAAGAATAGCCATACAGCGCATGGTCGCTGATTTTGTCGGACGCTTGCTGATACACCGGAAAAGTCGAGTTCGGCAGCACCCGTTGAAACAGCACTGCACCATCTTTTGCTAACCAGCTGGCACTGCCCACCACCAGGTGTTCGTCATCCGGATACGGCAGCGGCGCCGCTAAAATCTGGTAGTTCAGATTAAACATCGCAACCAGCGTGCCCAGCGTCAGGCCCAGCGTCAGTACCACCGTTGCGGCGTAACCTTTGGCTTTACTGAGTGCATAAAGTGCAGTGGAAAAATCTTTAATAGTCAGCATGTTATTGACCCTGTAATGCATAGATAGCGGGTTTTCGGATAATGCCCCACACAGACAACAGCGTAGTCAGCACGGTGAGCAGCACTATCAGCGCCAGTGGTAGGGCAAAACCGCCGGCTGACAGTGCAACGCTAAGCGTAGTGTGTTGTAGTCCTAGCCACAGTGCCACCAGCAGCAGTGCCGCCAGCACTAAACCAGCACTAACCGGTTTTAGATTCTCGCCCAATAACTGCCGCAAAATAGTGGCGGGCCGTGCACCAATCGCCATCCGCACGCCAAGCTCAAAGCGGCGCAGTTGCACGCTGTAACTCAGCACGCCATAGATGCCGATGGCAGCCAGCAACAGCGTTAACAATGACAACCCGCTGGTCACGCCCGTAGCCAGATATTTAGCAAACAGAATGCGTTTGACATTGTCTTCCAGCGAGAACACTTCAGCAGCACGGTATTGTGGCTGAACTTGTTGCATGATTTGATTCAGTTCGGTTTTACTCATAGTCATACCTGGCTTTAGCTCATACAGCAGGGTGTTGGCTGCGCCTACCTGGCGGACGCTGTAAGCCCGTAACGGCTCTGTTGTGGCATATTGATCTGCCAGCTTAAAGTCTGAAACAACACCAATCACTTCCCAGAGCGCTTCCGCCCGCCCGATACGTTGTCCGACCGCAGGTTGAACCGGCCAGGTTGTTCTGGCAAAGGTTTCGCTGACGATTAATACATAACTGTTGTC
>CAZNXI010000299.1:0-2656 GCA_964577005.1 uncultured Rheinheimera sp. | reverse complement strand
AATCTTGTTCTGCTAGATGCAGAGCATGTTGTTGCTCTTGTTGTAGACGAAAAAATGCTTCTGCCAGCACATAGTAGCAAGATTGTTGTGGGTGATAAAACTGCGCTAGCAATTGTTCTATATGCCGCAAAAACACCGTTTGTTTGCTAAAAGCAACGCTCAAGAAAAGCTCCATGAACATTTATCGTTTCTTTGATACAAAATACCATTACTTGCGAACGCTGCAAAGCGACAAAACGCCATAATAGAAATGACATTGCCGAAAAAACTGCCTAGGTGTTCCTTTCAACGATCATGAGTATGCGCGCTAGCGCACCGAAACAGCGGTTTTTTCTTCTTATAGTGGTTTAACCAGCAATAGGCAATGTTGCATGTTGTTGAGTGTGTAATGAGGCAATTGTATTGCGTTCAGTATGCCGCTTCTAAACAATAAAAGGATGATGTGATGAAGAGTTATATCAACAAGTTTATTAAAGTCAGTATCTTAGCGCTAGCTCTAGGCGGTGCGGGTATGTTTACTACAGCCATTGCGCAGAACCCTGAGAACACAACTATGTTAACTAATGCCCGACAAGAAGCACAAATTTGGACAACCTATGCATTAAGCCCTTACTTACGAGCGAGCAAACTGAGTGTTAGCGTAACCGCTGGCAAAGCAACCCTTACCGGGCATGTAGCCGAAGATGTCCATAAAGAGCTAGCCGGTGAAATTGCTGCCGGTGTGACTGGGATAGAAAAGGTTGATAATCAGATTGTTGTTGATGCAGATTTCAAAATAAAGCCCGCTACTGGCGAACGCAGCTACGGGGACGTTATTGATGATGCCAGTATCACTGCTGCGGTGAAATCGAAGCTAATATGGAGTAAGCACACCGAAGGTATGGATACCAAAGTGCTAACAAAGAGTGGCAAGGTACAGTTAACAGGCACTGTCGCTTCTGAGCAGGCAAAGCAACAGGCTGAAAAACTAGCTAAAAATACGGAAGGTGTGCGCGCGGTAGATAATCAACTTAAGGTCACAGAGCGTAGTTCGAGTACCGCTACGGGCAGTGTTTTTGCCGACAGCTGGATCACCACCAAAGTAAAATCAACCTACATGTACTCCAGCAATGTGACAGGTTCTGATATTTCGGTAACCACTAATGCTGGGGTCGTTACACTCAGCGGTAAGGTCGAAAGCGGAGCTCAGCAAGCTTTGGCCGTCGAATTGGCTCAAAATATCCGTGGTGTAAAAAGTGTTTTGACAGAAAAGCTAATGTTAAATGAAAAATAGTTAGGTGATGTCTGTGCTAAATAGAAACCATTACTAGTGGTAAGTAACGGCTAGCAATGGTTAAAAAGCACCATCGCGTGAGCGATTAGACCGTCAATCAGCGTTAGTTATGCGCGTTGGCGTACAGATCGCGCAAGCAAAAGCGAAGACACTTGTACCAGCGCAGAGGCAATGTCGCCGATGCGTGATTTTTACTGAGGTTACAATGGAACAGCCAATAGAAGCAAACTTAGGCAATAAAACATTTACACGCGGCGTGGATGCGGCTTCAGACAGTATGCATAAAGCGATTAATAGTGCCTCTGGCGCAGCGACACCGGCTCTGGAGCAAGTGACTGCCGGCGCGCACAGTGCCGTAGACAAAATGGCTGGTGGCGCACAGCATGCTGCCGATGCAGTTGCCAATGGTGGTGCCAAGCTTAGCGAGCTAAAACAGCAGTTTAGTGAGCGCTGTCGCTGTCAGGTGCGAGAGAAACCCCTGTTATCACTGGGTATGGCCATCGCCGGAGGGGTGCTGCTAAGCTGGTGGTTTAGTCGCCACGCTGCTGCACCGAAATGACTAAGGCCACGTCTTCGGCTGCTGAGCAGCCTGTCGAGACGGCAGATGAGCCATCAGTTGGCGACAGTGCTCAGGCGTTGTGGCAGCAACTGGTGGCACTCGCTATTGAGCAATTTCAGCTATTTACGCTAGAGGGTGAGCGTGTTGCCCTTAGCTTAGTTGCGGTGTTAATGCTGGGGTTATTAAGCGGTTTGCTGCTATTAACGCTGTGGTTTTGTGGTCAGGCATTGCTGGTTTTGCTGATGTTGCAAGCGGGTATCAACGCAACATATGCGATCTTATCGCTTATCCTAATAAACTTGGGTGGATTTGGGGTAGTGCGGTGGCGCTTTCGCTATTACAGTCGCTTATTGCATTTTCCGGCAACACTACAGAGCTTGCAAGCTAGCAGCAATAAGGCATCCGCATGAGTAGCAGACAATGGCGGCAATTAAATCAGCAAATACAGCAATTAGCTCAGCGAATTCCACAGCGTAGACAGCGCCTTAACAGCCAGTTTCAGCAATGCCATTTGGCGTTTCGCCACTCACTCAGTTCACCGCCGGCATTATTATTGGCTGGACTGTTGGGTTTAGTTGTAGGATTAACGCTACAGAGCTCTTCGCCTGAGGCAAAGCCTGACCACCAGACAACCGCCGTTGCTGGCGCGGATGCTCGCGTTGCATCCGGCTTTTCACTGCTGCCCAGCCTGGCTTGGCTATGGGGATGGCGCCATGTCCTCGGTTGGCGTTGGTATTAACTGGCCAAGGACTGCGAGATAGTTATTCAGACTTAACTGATAGCATTCGCAGCTTTGTGTTAAAAGCGCGGCACGATTAAGAATA
>CAZNXI010000298.1:1654-2708 GCA_964577005.1 uncultured Rheinheimera sp. | reverse complement strand
CTGCAGTTGCCATTGGTCCGGCTGCTGCAATTCCGGTTACGCTGGTCAATTTAGCCGCCGGTGGTGAGGCAAGAGAAGCCGTACGTTTTGGCCATCCGTCAGGCACCTTACGCGTTGGTGCTGCTGCCGCTGAAGTGGCTGGCCAATGGACGGTGACCAAAGCCATTATGAGCCGCAGCGCGCGGGTATTGATGGAAGGCTGGGTAAGAGTACCGGGCGATTGTTTCTAAAAAAGGGTAAAAGGTTCAATTATCAGGGCGCTTTTGCGCCCTGTTAGTATTGGTGAGTTTAAATTCAGCTATTAGCCATCAATTTGGCATTGTGCTGGTTACGTTGGCAATGGCGGTAAACAAACTCAGGAGCAAGATCGACACCAACGCGCCATTCTATCGTATCGAAAGACACAAATACCTGATTAAATGTAGACGTTTCCTGTAAGCGTTTAAAGACACCAAAGTCCAGATAAGGCTTCATATCCAAAATGCCATGTTCACCATTAGCAAATTCGATTGCTAATTGATAATTTTCCAATGCGGTTACCCGTTTTACTGCCGGAAACATGCTTAAACCTCTTATTGCAATGGTTTAATCTTGAATGGTTCTTCGCCATTCATTACTAATAACCAATCCGCCATGAGTTCGTCCTGGTGTAGCTCCGCCCAAGCCAAAACCAATCTCGTTTGCTTAACAGGAAGATCCCCCTGCAAAATTTCGCACGCTAAAATATCAACTGTTGCCCTATACTCACCATAATAAACATGAAAATGCGGTGGTGGATGTTCTTTAGGGGCGTAATACATTCGGATGATAATTCCAAAGAACATAGAGATAGTTGGCATAATCTTTTCCTTTCTAAGTATAGCGGCTTCTTAGCGCTTTACCTAAAGTAGTTGCGATAGTGGGCTTTTGACCCCACCCGCGCCGCGATTAATGACATGAGTATAAATTTGCGTAGTACGCACATCGGCGTGACCTAGTTGCTCCTGTACAGTGCGGATATCCGCACCTGATTCTAATAAATGGGTGGCAAAGGAATGACGCAGCGTGTGGCAGG
>CAZNXI010000298.1:0-1644 GCA_964577005.1 uncultured Rheinheimera sp. | reverse complement strand
AGAGATAGCAGCTTTACGAGAGGCTATTTTAATTTCCCGCCTTACGCAGCTCTCGTCCAGATGGTGACGGCGTAATAATTTTGAATCAGGATCAATGCTCAGTTGCATGGAGGGAAACAGATATTGCCAACCAAATTGCCTTTGAGCCGAAGGGTTTTTGCGAGCTAACGCATAAGGCAGCCAAACACCAGAATAATCAGGATTGGCCAGATCAGCCTGAAAATATTGTAAGACAAACTGACTTTGCTGTTTAAGCGTTGGTACCAACTCTGGTGCCAAGGTTACTCGACGATTCTTATTGCCTTTCCCTTGCCATACCATGACCGACAAGTAATCGTAATCAATATCCTGCACCCGTAACCGTACCGCTTCCATTAAACGTAAACCGCTACCATACATTAGCTGCGCTAATAGTTTATAGCGCGGTTCAATAACCCTTAATAATGCTGTTACTTCTGGTCGAGTGAGTACCACCGGTAATTTAGGGGAAATTTGTGAGCGATTAAAATTCAGGTTTAATGACAGCGGCTGCTGCAATACCTTGTTATATAAAAAACTAAGTGCATTAAGTGCTGTGGCTTGTGTCCTAGGCGCGACATTACGCTGATTACTTAAATACGACAAAAAATTTTCAACATCTTGATCGCCAAGCTTAGACGGATGCTGCTTTTTGTTATGAAGGATATACATCTTAATCCAGTACTGATATGCCTCAACCGTTCTTTTGGCGTAGCGGTGGGTATACATAAACTCAGCGATATATTGCAAAAAGGGAGAAGACATTTCCCGCTCCTTAAAATAAGTTTAAGTGTATGCATATACAGTAGTTGGTAAATTTATTGTTAGCAAGTAAATCGCAAGGTTAAACCCTGCTTTCTCCAATACAATTTAATAGCGACCAAAAAAATCTGTTGATTTACGGTATGTTATTAGATAGTGTTATTTCTTTAACAAAAGATAGAGGGGCGTTTACATGGCTGGAAAGCGTGGGCGTTCCAAACTACAAAGCTGTTATGCATTAAGAGGGATCTAACCAATGAGAAAAATTCTAATTTTGAACATGCTGGTACTTTTTTTACTATCTTTTTCAGTATCTAGTTATGCAAGTGATGAAAGAGTTCTTTATAACAAACATCAAAGCTATACCGCTGTCATTGAGGATGTAATTGATGTCACTGATAACGGTTTCAGAAGTGTAAATTACATACTTACATGGAATGACAACAAGATTATTGTTCCAGCTGATAATTGGCTGGAAATAAAGAAAAAAGGTGACATGCTCAAATTTCTAGTGATGTGGCATGAGCTAAAAACAGAAGATGGTTCAGTGAAAAACCTTGGTTTTACGGCCCTTGAATGAGCAGTCATGCATAACAAAAAAATTTTATCGCCAGCAAAAAACGCTGGCTGCGACGTCAACCCGCTGCGCGGCTTTCCGCGCTAAATTTGAGCGTTAAATGATAAAGAGGTCTGATCTTGGGTTCTTGGGTGAGATGTAAGTGCAATGAGTTGGTCCACAAGAATCTATTCTGTGGAACCGGAATTTCATTGATTGTAGAAGAAGATTTTCTTGATGTTCCGGGTTATGGAAGGTCTGCAGATGACCTCGTCTCAGAGATGATCAGATCCCGCAAAATGCTCTTA
>CAZNXI010000297.1:0-2731 GCA_964577005.1 uncultured Rheinheimera sp. | reverse complement strand
TAGATATAGTCCTCAAACACCGGTTCGCTGCTGCTGCCTTTCTTCGTATTCGCCATTAGCAAATACGTAGACGCATCATCCCATGGCGACTTGCTGGCCCGCTGGTATACCCGTATTGCGCTGATGTTATCCATAGTGTTCCTCATTTTTAAAATTACATGCCTCATGAGTAACTAGGAGCAACACACAAAAATTTTCCGTACTTTCAAAAAAAATTTTATCTGAAAAATATTTAGCTGAAAAAAGTTGTTTTAAATCAATTTGATATTCTGATTTTGCAAATGCTTAGTAATTTAGGTGTTTTGAAGATCTTGTTGTTAGCATTATTTCTGACGGCAAAAGCAGGAACCTTGAGCCTTTATTTCAGACCAGGAGGTCACTAAGCGCTAAGAGGTTGTGTGTTGTTAAGCATGGGGTCTACAGCAAGAGCATATACCGGAGCTTCTGATATCAGAAGCTCTGGCTTTGCTGCGCCCCCAGGTAAACGGATGGCTGCGTTTGTAACCTTAACTGAAGCGGAAGAAATTCTGGGTTTCGATAGGAAGTTCATCTTATATTGGCTTAAAGAAAGAAATATAGTCCCCGTCGATTACTTGTTTGCAGATGAACCGCTGTTTTGGCGGCGTAAATTAGTTGATTTAGTCGATAGCCGCGACCCAGACGAGATTAAGTCGGATGCATACTATCAACGATTACCATCCAGCAGCTTGGAATCAGTTGGTTGCGATAATAAAGTTTTAAACAATGCTACGGTTGGGCTTTCATCAGCGCATTACGACGTTAGGGAGCAAAAGCTCGCCCCGGCAAGTCCAGCTAATAATGACGTTACTGCGGAGGCTAAGGCTGGGCCATTAGAACAGGCTGCGCCTGCGGCTAAGGAGGCAGACGTTGCACCGGCAGAGCCATTAGTCAAAGCAGATTCTTTGGTTCAAACCGCACCTTTGATTAAGCCAGAGCCTGTTACCCAGGCGGCTTCAATGATTCAAGGCGTGCCAGAAGTTCAGCCTGTTGATAATGCTCAAGCTGCTACTAAGCAGCAAACCCAACTGTTTGCTGCGCCTGCTCCTGTAAAACAACCAGCCTCTTCGATTCAGAATGAAGCTACAGACATACCAGCTCCTCCGGTGAAGGCGGATGCTGAGGCTCAAGTTACACCGACAGTTCAGCCTTTACCTGCAAAGCAAGCTGCTACTGCAATTCAGTATGAAGCCGCTGCCATACCAGCTTCTCTCGCTGAAGCGGATGCTGATGTTCAAGTTACACCGATGGTCCATACAGCTGTTGCTCAGGCCGCTTATACGGCTCAATCCGAGCCTGAGATTCAGCATGCAGGTGAAGTTGCTGCAGAGGTTGAAGACGCTATAGTGGCTCAGCAGGCTTCTGATGTTGATACTGCTGCTGTGGTAGCAGCTGAAAACTCCGTCGACCACCTGGCCAGTGCTGAGCAATTTAAACTTTTCTTAAAATCATTACCGCAGGGTACTCATTCAGTTCCGGGGTATAAATACATTAGAGCTAGGGTGAACCAGAAAAGTACGGTGATTGAGATTGTTGTAAAGGGTAAGCCGAATAACCATAGACATACTTTACTCACCCATCAGAAACTCACTGAGTTCGACGATCAGGTTTTAACCTTCGCCATAGAGTCATATCGCAATTTTTTACGGCAATACAAAGCTAATCCAATTTTCGGAATAATCAATTGGCTGCCTCATGCAGCAAGAACACGTATTACAACACCGAAGCAATTGCTATCGTTTGAACTCGAGCATAAAGATTGGACTTCTAAAGACACTAAGCGCAAAGCTAGAAATATATTTAAACGTTACTTTAACTGTAAAGAGGGTGACCTTGACTTACGCGATGCTAAAACATGTCATTTGGAAGCTATCTTTGTCGACAAAGCTGCAAAAAGTGATACGCCTTCTGACCGGGATGAATTAGTTAAACGCCTGAAAGCTGCCTTAAATTTTGCTAATGATCATCATAATGTTGAAAAACTTGAATTTGGCAGGTCGATTGAGAACCTTCGCAGAAACAGAGATAGTTATCAACACTTGCCAGATTTAAAAACATACGTCAGTCATTTATGCAAAGCGGTTGAGTTTGGGTTGTATGATTTGGCCTTATTTATGATTCTGCAAGAGCAACTCTTCACCCGAGTAAAACGATCGATATTATTGAGACAGAATGACATAAACTTTGATGAGTGTTTAGTCAAAATCTTAGGGCACGAACATAAAAACCATAAAAATGCTTACTACTACTTTCCAGTACAGCTAATTCCATTACTTCGTGCTGTTATTGACAAACGTAGTAGTAATAAGCTTCGGCGAAATCCTTTTATATTCCCTTCAGTGACTAAAGATACGGTAAGTAAAACAGACTTTTACAATGAGTTTGGTTTGGTCCGTGATTCGCTTATCGATTCTTTAAAACAACATACAGAGATTGGATTTAGCGAGGAGGCACTAGAGATTAGCAAGTTTACCTTTCATCGCATTCGGAATCTGAACTTAGACTTGTTGTATAAAATTAATGTTTGGGAGGGACAGGCAGAGAAGGCTTTTAACCGCAAGGTTAGCGATAAAGCGAAAGCATACGAAGATTTATCACCCCGTCGTCAGCGCGAGTTTAAAAGCGAAAAATACCAATACATTGCTGATCAATACCCAGAGTATCATGAAGCGGTTAAACGTATTACAGCCCATTACAGCTCGAATTAAAGTGC
>CAZNXI010000296.1:0-2746 GCA_964577005.1 uncultured Rheinheimera sp. | reverse complement strand
AACGCACGAGGTTGCTAGCAAGATCTCCATGGCTTTCTAACTTATTGCGCCATAAAAGATTTTTCTCTGCTAATAGTGTGAATTCATGGCTATACTGTTGCCAGCTCTTAGCCAACGGTTGTTCAGAGTTCCATGCCAGATGAAAATCCACGACGACTTGAGCAAGCGACGGCGGCCAATCTGCAGTATAGCGCTGTAAAAAAGCCTGCAGTTTCAGCAAATGCGCGTCTTCAGTTTGACGATAAATCTGCCAGACAAAGGGTTTCGCAGCCCATTGTGCTCGTATGATAGAGTCTTCGCCCCTCACAAAATTGACATCACAAGCACTGAGTAATAAATCATAATCAGGTTGTGGCAAGAACGGCAGGATCTTAATGGTCAAGGCACCAAAGCGTTGGCTTTGCTGTACGGTCAATTCAGGTAATAAAGCTTGTACTTGTTCAGCAAGTGTTCCGATAGGGATAACACAGAGCGTCGTCTGTTCGGCATGTTGCCAATACTGCAGTAAGCTTGCTAAATGCGTGTGCGAATAGGCAAATAAGGAAATGCGTTGCCCAAAGTCCTGAGCATTGGGCAAGCCAAGCTGCTGCCAGAACTGTTGCTGTTTTGTCTGATCAGCAGCAAAGTCAGCTAACTGGGCCAGCAAGGGTTGTTCGCGCAATAAACCGCCAGTATTAGCCGTAAAGCCAGGAAAGAAAAAATACTTCGTTATCGGCAATTGTGGATGTGGTGACACCATGCCATGGCAGCCATCCACCCAAGACTCTGCGGATAAATATTCCACATTAAGCCAAAGCGGCTTGCTAGCACAGGCGGCCATTTGCTGTTGATAGGCCTCAGGAATAGTGCAAGCTAGAGCTTCAATCACTACAGGGGCGACAGTAATTGTCGTCCAATCAATGGCACTGTGCCAATGCCAGATATCGACGCCAAGCCGTTGTTGCGTCGTTAGAGTAGGATCGACCTCAGGACATAAACGCTGAAAGCTGACTAAATCATCAACCCATAACCGAACACGAATATTCTGTTCCGCAGCAAGTTGTTTGCTTAAACGCCAGCAGATACCGATATCACCAAAATTATCTACCACGGCACAAAAAATATCCCACTGCTGCCGCTTTTGCTGCATGTTAAAAACCTTTTACTATGAAAAAAGTTGGCGAATTATAGCGGATAATGCGCGAAGGAACAGGAGAAACCATAGCAGAAAGATTGCCGTAAAAAGCAAGACCATTAGCCTTTGCCATAACCATTGGCCAAAACGGCGCACCCGTCCTTTGGCTGGAATGGGGTCATGTGAAAATAACAACACTAATAACAACAACGCCAACAGAAACAGTAAACTGACCAAGCTGGGCAGTAACCATTGATCAGTATAATGATCACCAAGAAAAATTAATAACGTAAAGGCAAACGCTACGCTACCAAGTAAGACCTGCAATATCCGCCGAAAAGGACTTAATTTTTTGGCAAGACACTGGTATTGCTTTAACATGTGCTTCGTTCTTTTTGCAGTAATGCCGTTGGATACAGCGGCAAAATCCCCGATACGCCTTGCATATCGCCAATCACCCAAATTTGCTCAAAGGGATGCTTTTTAGGTATATGTAGGGCATGACAATTAGCCAGCATGGCTTCACGTCGCCATAACGGATTGGCATTACGGATCACCAACCAGACACGCTCACTTTCATAATATTTGGCGGCTTTATTAGTAATAATACGGTTTAGTGCCGTTAACATTCTCTGTTCGGCGGGAACAGCAAGTAAAGCCAGTAATTCTTTATGTGTTTGTAAGCTAAGCTCTCGCCCTAAAATATGCATCGCCTCCACTTCACTACCATACAGGTGAGCGATTTCCAGATCCAACTTTTGATCGGCATAGTAGCAAGATACGTCGGGTCTGGCAGGCTCATTGTGCCAAATATGGCGCATTTTCACCTGATAGCGTTGCTCATACAGCCGCATAAAAATACGGGCGGCTTCATGCTCTAAAAAAAACTTTTCCTCACTGCCATTCATTTAAATAACTACACTATCCTTTGCGCTGAACACTATGCCCAAGTTACTTGGCTATACACTAGGCTTATTACTTAAGCCGCACTAAAATAGTAGTGCCATAGTTCCAGTAACACCGGCACAACCGATAGCAACAAAATAAGCCCCATTAAAAAATTAAAAATACGCTGTGCAATGGGGTTATTGAGCACCTTTTTTAACACAGCCCCAAATAATAGCCAAATACCCACACAAGGAAAGGCGACCAATAAAAATGCCAAGGTAATGGCTGAAACTTCTAACCAGTAAACACCGGCTACGGTGGTAAAAGCCGCCATGGCCCCCGATGCCATCACCCAAGCTTTACCATTGACCCATTGAAATAAGGCTGCTTGCCAAAAAGTTAAGGCTTTACTTTTACCTGTTGCTATATGTTCAGGTTTAGCACTGGCGATTTTATAGGCTAAATATAACAAGTATGCGGTACCCAACACTTTAATTAGCTGATGTAGGTGCGGATAGTGTTCAAATACCACACCAAAGCCTAAGCCAACCAGCAACACCATTAATGGAAAACCTAAACAAATCCCCAACCAATGCGGTAGGCTGGCTTTAATACCATAGTTAACACCTGAAGACATGATCATCACATTATTTGGACCTGGTGTGATCGTTGTGGAAAATGCAAAAAACAACACCGCCCAAAAAATCTCCATGCTTATTACCTCTCATCTTGTGTTATTCAACC
>CAZNXI010000295.1:0-2751 GCA_964577005.1 uncultured Rheinheimera sp. | reverse complement strand
ACTATTTATCGCGATGTGATGAGTTATTGTAACAATGAACATGTCTCAGACTACAATCTGGAACTCGTACAGGATTATATTACGGCACAACAAGATTCGCCTGGGCTGCATTTGCGGATGCCAAGTGTGTCTGCAGCAATTGCCGCAGCCCCAACAATGGCGCGCAGTCTTGCACCACAACCCGCGATGTTTTATCGCTTTGAATTAAATGATGCTGCTGTGCCTACTGTGTTACAGGCTATGCAAATTGCTAGATTACCAGAGGTTAAAGCGGCAAGTCGTTTTAGAGTGTTGGCCGAATTTAGCCAAGGCGCACCTTTGCCGATACCTGTTGAAAAGTTAACGTTTGGGCATGGCGATAGCCCTGAGCAAATCAGCTTTGCGGTGCCCTTAACGTCAAATGGCTCTCAGTTATTGGCTTGGTCGCTATTCGATGGCCAGCGCTTGTTACATCATGAGCAAATGCCGCAAACCAACGCCGCTGCCGCGAACACCTTAGCCGCTTCAGGCATACGCGTTGAAGAGCGAGCAGGGCAGGTGTGTGTGGTTATTCCTAGTCAGGCTGATGGCGTTAATCTGTTATTGCAGCAGCAAGACCAGACGATGGTGATGGCCCTTAACGAAAGCGCCGGGCAATTTTGCCGCGACACCAGCAATATCCCTAGTGGAGGCAGCTGGCAAGTACAAACCCGACGTGGCCTAGCCGTGCAAACCCACAGCTTCCCCCGCTAACTTATCCACACGTCTCCGGTACCGGACTGAGCTCAGAGGTCTGATCGGTACCGGAGTGCGGTTGGACCAGAGTGCGGTTGGACTAAAAGTGCGGTTGCACCAGTTAAGTGAGGCCGTGTTGTTTCATGATCTCTGCTAGTTCGGGGAGGCTGGCCGGATCGTCAATGGTGGAGGGCACTTGATACTCTTTGCCTTCGCCTATTTGTCGTAGCAGTTTGCGCAAAATTTTACCTGAGCGTGTTTTGGGCAGGCGCGGCACCACTAAAGCGCGTTTGAAGCTGGCAACGGCGCCAATTTCTTGCCTAACCAAGGCGACCAGTTCCGCTTCTATTGCTTTAGCATCGGCTGTTATACCATTTTTCAGGAGCACAAAACCTACCGGTTGCTGGCCTTTAAGCTCATCAGGCAAACCAATCACGCAACATTCTGCCACCGCTGGGTGTGAAGCAATAATTTCTTCCATTTCACCGGTAGATAAACGATGCCCTGCCACATTAATGACATCATCGGTGCGTCCCATTACAAACAAATAGCCGTCTTCATCTAAATAGCCACCGTCGCCAGTAGCATAGTAGCCCGGAAATTGGCTTAAATAGCCCGCGGTGTAGCGTTCAGGATTGCCCCACACCGTACTTAAACAGCCTGGCGGTAGCGGTAGTTGAATGGCGATATTACCTTGCTCGTTGGCGCCAAGCGCTTTGCCTTCGTCATCCAAAATCTGCACGTTATAACCAGGTACAGGTCGAGTGGCTGAACCTGGTTTTGCTGGCAATAATTCCACGCCAGCTAAATTCGCGCAGATAGACCAACCAGTTTCGGTTTGCCACCAGTGATCAATCACCGGTTTGCCCGCCACTTCACACGCCCAATGATAGGTTGGGGGATCTAAACGCTCACCCGCCATAAAAATATTTTCGAGCTTACTTAAATCGTATTGTTGCAGCAGCTTGGCCTCGGGATCCTCCTTACGAATAGCGCGAAAAGCGGTTGGCGCGGCGAAAATAGCTTTAACAGCATACTCTGCACAGACACGCCAAAAAGCGCCTGCATCAGGGGTGAACACGGGTTTGCCTTCATACAGAATAGTGGTACAGCCAGCCATTAAGGGCCCGTAAACGATATAAGAGTGTCCAACTACCCAGCCCACATCTGAGGCGGCCCAAAACACGTCGCCCGGATCCATATTGTAAATCGCCCTCATACTGTAAGTCAGTGCAACGGCATGACCACCATTATCACGTACCACGCCTTTGGGTTTGCCGGTTGTACCAGAGGTATACAGAATATACAGCGGATCGGTACTTTTTACTGCGACGGGAGCGGCTGGCTCTGCCACGGCCATTGCCGCTTGCCAGTCAATGTCGCGTTCTGCTTGCATTGTGGCGGCCAGTTGCGGACGCTGAAAAATAATGCAGCGTTCCGGTTGGTGGCTGGCTTTTTCCAGGGCGCTATCTAGCAAAGGTTTATAGGCAATCACCCGATTAACTTCGATACCACAAGAGGCGCTAATCACCACTTTAGGTGTGGCATCGTCAATCCGCACCGCCAATTCGTGTGGCGCAAAGCCGCCAAAGACCACCGAGTGCACAGCGCCCAGTCTGGCGGTGGCTAACATGGCAATGGCAGCCTCTGGGATCATCGGCATGTAAATGACTACCCGATCGCCCTTGCTTACGCCCTGTGCTTGTAATACGCCCGCAAAACGGGCCACGGCATCACGTAAGGCTAAATAACTAAAGCGTTGTTTGGTATTGGTAACTGGCGAATCATAAATAAGCGCGCATTGATCACCGCGACCTTGTTCAATATGATAATCCAGCGCTAGGTAGCAGCTATTCAGTTCGCCATCGGCAAACCACTGATATTGGCCGTCGTGGTTACTGAGGATCTGGCTAGGCTGTTTAAACCAGCCTAGCTTATTGGCTTTACTGGCCCAAAAGTCAGCGGGGTCGCAAACGGAAGCTTGATATTCTTGTAGGTAAGACATTGTTGTTGTCCTTATGAGTTTTATGGTTATTT
>CAZNXI010000294.1:0-2751 GCA_964577005.1 uncultured Rheinheimera sp. | reverse complement strand
GCAAGATCGCGATCAAGCGCAAGTTAGCGCCGTTGATTTAAAAGTGGTCACCAAACGCCAGCCAACTGAGCAAGAGCTAAAAGATTTACTGTTCTGCTGGAAAGTGGCGAAGTTTGTGAAATCCAACGCCATCGTGTATGTCAAAGATAGCATGACCATTGGTGTCGGTGCTGGCCAAATGAGCCGTGTGTATAGCGCGAAAATTGCCGGTATCAAAGCTGCAGACGAGAACTTGGAAGTGAAAGGCTCAGTGATGGCCTCTGATGCCTTCTTTCCATTCCGTGATGGTATTGACGCTGCTGCCGCGGCGGGTATTACTGCCGTGATCCAGCCAGGTGGTTCTATGCGTGATGCTGAAGTGATTGCTGCTGCCGATGAACATGGTATGGCGATGGTGTTTACCGGTGTACGGCACTTCCGCCACTAATCCTATTACCTTAGGATAATAAGCAGGCCGCCTAATCAGCGGCCTTTTTTTATGGCATAAACTTAACCGGTATAGACCATTGTAAACTCCAACGTGGCGCTGCAGTCGCTAACTCAAGCTGCTGGTTTTGCTGCGGCTCAGCAAACTGCAAGCAGGTCAGTGAGGCTTTACGAACCTTGAGGATCGGCAAGTCAACCCCCAGCAAATGGCTAATCAGTCGCGACAGATCAGGTTCATGCCCAATGAATAGACTTTGCGCAGGCAGCTGTGTTAAAAGCCCTTGTAAAGCCGCTACTGAATCCGTAACAGGCGTATCTAAGGCTAACCAATCTACTTCCTGTGCTGGCGCTAACAAAGCTTGTTCACAGACGATGGCGGCGGTTTGGATAGCCCGTGGATAAGGGCTACTGAATACCCGCTGCGGATTTACGCCCTGCGTTAACATAAAGGCCCCCACGCGCATAGCTTGTTGACGCCCTTTATCGACTAAGCAACGGTCAATGTCCAATTGGCCCGGCCTGATAACCTCTGCCGTAGCATGTCGTAAAAAATACAATGTTAGCACTGAGGCTCCTACAAGCGATTACACTTTAAATTTTCTTGTTTCACTATTCAGTGTTACCGCCAACTGTTCTAAAGAATGTGCACTGGTTACAACCACCGTACCCTGACGATTTTGTTGCTCTGTCATATCCTTGAGCATTTGGGTGCTCTTAGCCACTTCTTGGCTGGCGGTATTCTGCTGCTCTATCGATGTGCGCATGCTATGCGCTGATTCGGAGACCAGCTTAGCCTGATTCAAAATAACGGTCAGGAGTTTTTCACTGTCCACCGCATTATCTTTGGTAATACTTAATTGATTAACACTACTGCTTACCACTGAAACAGAATCAGCACTATAGGTTAATAAACGATCGATAATCTGTTTAATTTCCCCTGTCGACTTTTGCGTCCGCGAAGCCAGTGTTCGCACCTCATCCGCCACCACAGCAAAGCCTCGACCTAACTCGCCAGCCCGAGCAGCTTCTATGGCCGCATTCAAGGCTAATAAATTGGTTTGTTCTGCAATAGCTTGAATCACATCCAATACCTGACGAATATCATTAGTTGCTTCCGCCATATTCTGCACTTTCTCAGAGGTCACGCTTAACTGCGTAGCTAATTGTTCCACTGAGCTTAACGTCGAGCCAACCGCCTGTTTGCCCGAAACTGCGGCATGTTCTGTTTCTTCGGCATAATGAGCAACTTGTTTTGCAATTTGATGAAGCGACGCTAAATTACTCGACATCTGCTCAGTGGCTGCAGCAATTAATTCTACCTCCTGCAACTTCTTCGACATAGCGGTTGATAAGCCTTGCCCTTGGCTCACCAAGGACTCAGATTGTGAGGTTAACTCCACTGCCGAACGATTCAGCGTTTTAATCGTTAATTGCAATGAGTCGAGTACTTGATTGAAATTGTTAATGACTTTTGATTTTAAACAGGGGGCTCTTGCTGTTAAAACAATTTCGCCTTTGTCAGTCAATAAGGCGTCAGTAGCATCAAACAACGCCTGCCCCACCATGGCTTCCCGCAACGAATTGCGGCACATCAAGACCAATACCACAGTTTCAACCACCACATAGAGGGCATGTAACATCACAATAGAGAAGGTATTAGATTGCTCAGGCAGCAAATACACCCCAACATCTTGCTGTTGTAACCACATAAACAGCAAGTGGTGTACAGCAATCACTGCCGCGGCAACAATAATCACCCAAGCATCGCGAAACGCAAACAAGATGGCCAATAACACAAAGATACCAAAATGGATCTCGGTTAACCCTTGCGCCTGATGAATATGCAAAGCAGCAAAAAACATAAAGCTCACGCCATAGCTCGCGCGCGCCAAAAAATGATCGCCTAACAATTTATATAACGCTACCGGTACCAACAAGCTGGGTAAACCAATCAAAAATGCGGCTAGCCAACTATCGAATAAGATAGCCAGAATCAGTGAGACAAGAAAAAGAAACACATTAACGCCAAAGGCGATAGAAAACGCTTGCTGGCGAAAACGCAACTGCATGTTTGACATAGATACTCCGGTTTACGATTTTTGAAAATAACCTAAAAGGCTGTTCTTCCGTAAATATAGCCCAGCATTAATAATTTTTCAGATACGATACAGCAATTATGAAAATGAATGAACAACACTTTACTTTTTCAGTGTAGCCGCTACAATACGCGCCGCTCTTTTGATTGTTCTTTATACAGCTCTTTACAAAATAAGGTAATCGCTATGCATCCGATGTTAAACATCGCCATTCGTGCTGCCCGTAGTG
>CAZNXI010000293.1:0-2753 GCA_964577005.1 uncultured Rheinheimera sp. | reverse complement strand
TTGATCCAACTAACTTTGTGTCAGAGCAGGTATTTTATACTTCGAAAGATGGCACCAAGGTACCAATGATTATTAGCTACCGCAAAGACTTAAAGCGCGATGGCAATAATCCTACCATTCTGTATGGCTACGGTGGTTTTAATGTCAGCTTAACGCCGTCTTTCAGCGTGGCTAATGCGGTGTGGATGGAAATGGGCGGTATTTATGCCGTTGCCAATATTCGTGGTGGTGGCGAATACGGTAAAGCCTGGCATAGAGCGGGCGTGCAGCTGCAAAAACAAAATGTGTTTGATGATTTTATTGCGGCAGCTGAGTATTTACAGGCAGAAAAGTATACTTCACCGGCTAAAACGGCCGTGCGCGGTGGCTCTAACGGCGGTTTGTTAGTTGGCGCCGTAATGACACAAAAACCTGAACTGTTTGCAGTGGCAATCCCACAGGTCGGGGTATTGGATATGTTGCGTTACCATACCTTCACTGCGGGTGCGGGTTGGGCTTATGACTATGGTACATCGGAGCAGTCGAAAGAGATGTTTGAGTACTTAAAAGGTTACTCGCCAGTGCATAATGTGAAAGCGGGGGTGACTTACCCAGCTACCATGATCACCACTGCTGATCATGATGATCGGGTGGTGCCTGCGCATTCCTTTAAATTTGCTGCAGAGCTGCAAGACAAAGCCTCGAAAGCAACATCCCAGCTAATTCGTATTGATGTGAATGCTGGTCACGGTGCCGGAATGCCAGTGTCAATGGTGATTGATCAGGCGGCGGATATTTATAGCTTTACCCTGTTTAATATGGGCGTTACTAGCCTAGAGAAATAAGGCGCAGCTTAAAATAGCTGCAGTCGTGTTTAAACGTGAAGGGCGCCATTGGCGCCCTTTGTTCTTAGTGCAGAATTTTGCTTTAAGACGTTGTCAGCTAAATGGGACAAGATCTTGCTAAAATAGCCCAGACAGATTAAGCTGCG
This sequence comes from uncultured Rheinheimera sp., assembly GCA_964577005.1. Classification (GTDB taxonomy): domain Bacteria; phylum Pseudomonadota; class Gammaproteobacteria; order Enterobacterales; family Alteromonadaceae; genus Alishewanella. The sequence goes on along the minus strand of CAZNXI010000293.1, from coordinate 1,783 downwards.
TGCCCTTTTTATTTTATACACTCGCCACAATCTGGCAGAATAGCATGACTATTTAGCCTTGGAGTTAAGTGATGACAAAAGCCGTCATTTTAGTGCTCGACAGTTTCGGTATTGGTAGCGCTCCTGATGCTGCTCATTTCGGTGATGAAGGCGCCAATACTTTTGCCAGTATTGCCAAAGCCTTTCAAGCGGAAAAACAACGTGCGCTGCATTTACCTCATTTAGCGCGATTGGGTTTAGTCAAAGCCGCCACCCAAGCCAGTCATGGTGTTGCGCCTGCGGTTGCCGATAGTACTGATTGTGTTGGCGCCTTTGGTTATGCGCGTGAACTGAGCAGTGGTAAAGACACCCCAAGCGGGCACTGGGAAATTGCCGGTGTCCCGGTACTGTTTGACTGGGGCTATTTTCATGAAAAAACCAATAGCTTTCCACCTGAACTGATCGACGAGTTGTGCCAACGCACAGGCGTGCCGGGTATTTTAGGCAATTGCCATGCCTCTGGTACGGATATTCTGGTTAAGCTAGGAGATGAGCATATTCAAAGCGGTAAGCCAATTTGCTACACCTCAGCAGATAGTGTATTTCAAGTGGCGGCACATGAAGAGCATTTTGGTCTAGCCAAGCTGTTGGAATTTTGTGAAGTTGCGCGTGAATTGTTAGATAAATACAACATAGGCCGCGTGATTGCTCGCCCTTTCCTCGGCACGGCAGCTGATAATTATGCCCGTACCGGTAATAGACGCGATTATTCTGTTTTACCGCCCGCACCGACAGTGCTGGATAAATTGACGGCAGCCGGTGGTCAGGTGATCAGTATCGGTAAAATTGCTGATATTTATGCTCACCAAGGTATTAGCCAGAGTATTAAGGCTACTGGTTTGACGGCGTTGGTGGATAAAACGCTGGTACAGATGGCACAGCAAGCGGATAACAGTTTAATTTTTACCAATCTGGTTGATTTTGACCAAAATTTTGGTCATCGCCGCGACCCTGTCGGTTATGGTGAGGCGCTAGAGTATTTTGATAGCCGCTTGCCAGAGTTGATGGCGGCTTGTGGTGAAGAGACGTTAATGCTGTTAACGGCTGATCATGGTTGTGATCCGACGTGGCCAGGCACTGAGCATACGCGTGAATATGTGCCAGTATTGTTATACAAAGCCGGTCTTGCGGGTGTCAATTTAGGCGAGCGCATGAGTTTTGCCGACATGGGGCAAAGCTTAGCCGAGTATTTTGGGCTGGATGCGATGGCATACGGCGAATCTTTTTTAGCAAACTTATCTTAAGAGAAGAGTAAGAGAATTTATGGCTACTCCACATATCAATGCGCCAGCAGGCGCTTTTGCCGAAACCGTATTAATGCCTGGCGATCCGCTACGTGCTAAGCATATCGCTGAAACCTTTTTAGACGATGCCGTTTGTGTTAACACGGTACGTAATATGTTTGGTTATACTGGGACTTATCAAGGCAAGCCAGTAAGTGTGTTAGGTTCAGGCATGGGTGTGCCCTCAATGTCGATTTATGCCACTGAGCTGGTTAAGTTTTATGGTGTAAAAAACATTATCCGTATCGGTTCCTGCGGTGCTTTACCACTAGATGTAAAAGTGCGTGATGTCGTTATCGGTATGGGTGCTAGTACAGACTCTATGGTAAATCGTAATCGTGTTGGTGGTTTAGATTTTGCCGCTATAGCAAGTTTTACTTTATTAGAGAAGGCGGTTGCCGCAGCTCGCGCAAAAGCGATTAACGTCAAAGTGGGTAATGTCTTTACCTCAGATTTGTTCT
>CAZNXI010000292.1:0-2763 GCA_964577005.1 uncultured Rheinheimera sp. | reverse complement strand
CCCAAGCAGATTTTGCTGATAAAGCGTACCTGGATTTAATTCTGTTCGCAGCTGATCGGCTCTGCCGCCATCAATAAAGCGATAGAGCTGGCCATCACGGACATAGTGCAGCTTGCCGTGTTGATCATATTGCGGCTGTGCGCCAGCAATTTGGGTGAGTTGTTGCAGGTTACCACTGAGTAAATCTAGCTGCCAAAGATTCTGACTGTCTTGCTGAATTCGAGTAACGATCACGCCGCTACTATCAGCCAACCAGAGCGTATGCCCTATATCGTGACTTTGGGTTTTTTGTAGTAGTTGCTTCAGCTGCAAATCATAAAGAAACACATTGCCTTCGCGAACAATCGCAATATAGCGTCCATTTGGCGACCAGCTTAAACTACCAATCGGCATATCACTACCTGTAAACTCCGTAATGACATAATGCCGCTCGCCATCAGCTAACCAGAGTTGCCAATTACCATTCCAATTGGCGGTAAAAGCTTGCTGTTGCGGATCGGTAGGGTGAAAAATTAGCTCATGGGTACTGCCTGCTGCGTCAGAGAAAGGTTGCACCTGCGTTTTTTCGGGTTCAAACGGGTGACTGATCCGAAATAGCTGGATCCCACCTTGCAGCGCTGAGCCGAAAGACAGTGGCGAGACAATCGCTTGCTGCTCGCTTAGCAAAGACATTTCACCTACCTGTAAATCATCAGGTAACATTATTGGTGTTAGTAACTTACTATCGATGTCTAATTTAAGTAGAGCATTCGAAGCTGGTAGCAATAAGTAGTCGCCCTTAGTAGACCACTCTAACCCCATAAATATCATAGCGTCGCTTAATGCTAGCAGCCGTTGATGCTGGCGCTCGGCAACAGAATAGAGGTAAATTTCTGGCTGATTAGATTCCGGCATCATAATATAAGCCAGCTGTTCGCCGTTAGGAGATAGCGCTAGCATCGCCAGGCCAAAACCTGAAGTTGGGGCTGTAGCTAATAGTTGTATATGCCCAGTTTGCAGGTTTTCTGCAACAAGCGCTGAGGCCGTGAGTAAACCATTACTGGATTGCGCACGGTATAAGGTTTGGCCATCCTTACTTAATTGAGCTGGGCTGATATTTAAATGTTGGCAAGTACTAACTAATTCGGCTGGTCCAGCCGGAAAGGTAGCAAAGTTATAACGCTCAAAGCTGCAACGGGTACCATCTTTACTTAATTTTTGTACTAGCAAAGTCTGGCTTTGTGGTTGCCAAGTATGGGCAAAAATTAACTTATCCGCTTCTTCTATAATCATTTCTTGCGGCGCACTACCCAGATGATTTAATTGTTTGCGTACTATGGTGCGCACATGATTATCCGGTAGGGTATGGCTATATGCTAAAAAAGCTTTGTCTGGCGACAGTAACGGTCGTGATTCGATACCTTTAAACCAAGTAATTTTTTGACGATTTAGCAGTGTTAGGCTAAATGGCGATTGATTGGGCTCGGTTGCTACTGCGCTGGTTGTAGGGACTTCGTTATTTGGCATTAAAAAACCAAAATAGCTGATGATCAGCAAAATAGGAATCAATGCCAGCAAAGCGTAAAAACGCTTTTTATCTGCTTTATTGCTGTTTAGAGGTGCTGTTACAGGCGTTGATTTCGGTTCAGTTATCGCAGGTTGTGGGCTAACTACGTCACTATTGGGTGTTGTTTGTGCAGTGCGGATACCTTGAATAGGGTCTAGCTGTAAACTATAGCCTTTGCGATGATGGGTTTTAATCGGTGAGATCGGTAGCTCTGGATGTTGTAGCACCTTACGTAGCTCTGATATCGCCCGGTTAATGGCATTATCATCTACATAGCTTTGTTGCCAAATGGCTTCCACCAGCTCTTGTCGGGTAATAATCCGCCGTGGATTATTAGCAAAAAACACCAGCAACTTAAAAAGCAGTGGTTCTAGCTCAACGCGTTGTTGTGAATTACTTAAGCTGTAATCCGTTAAGCCAAGCTGCCAAGGCCCCAAATGTATAATATCCATACCCACACATTCGCTGTTAAAAACTGGTAGCAACTTTAATGCAATTGTGACGCTGCGACTAGCCCATTCTCAATTTAAACCTTACCCCTCTTAGATAATAACTTTATAAGATTTAGTTTAATCAAATAAAAACAGTAATTTAAGTTCGTTTTTGTTAGCAATCTATTGCTTAGCTTTCGATAAGCGACATTAGCAGAGATGCCGACTAAAGTTGCGCTATCAACGCGACAAGCCAACAGTAAGGCTGACGTTAAAAACCCCATACATCATGCAAAAATGTTAAAGAGGAATCGAACAATGAAAGCAGCTAAAAAGGTCATACAAGGATTATTTGCAGTAAGCAGTTTGTTTACATGTAGCGTAGCAATGGCAGATGTCACTGTTGCTGAGGAACAACCTCGAGTTGAAATACCACAACAAATCGTAACTGTTGAGCATAGCTTAAATCTTGAAGTGCTTAGATTGCAATTAACGGAGGAATTGCAGCAGCAAGTACAGATCAATATACAACATCAGTTACAGACCTTAATCACGGAGTTGGCCGCTTCAGTGAAAAATGTAGCTACTCGCTAAATCACTTATTCAGTCGCAACCTTATATGAAGGATTTTGATATGACATTAAAAGTGATTTTTAACAGCAAACGAGCCTTGCTGATCCTAAGTATGGCCATGTTTTCATCAGCCGTATGGGCAGAAACATCACTTTGGAAAATAAGCAAAGGGGATGATTACCTGTATCTTGGTGGGACAGTACACTTTTTACC
>CAZNXI010000291.1:1947-2770 GCA_964577005.1 uncultured Rheinheimera sp. | reverse complement strand
TTGCGGCAATTGGATGACAGCATGACTGGAGAAAGTGAGGCGATGCATCGACCAAAATCGAAAGGTTTCTTTGATGGTGTAAAGAAATTTTTTGATGACTTAACCGGTTAAGCTTTGAGATATCCCCACAAGTTTAGCCCCTACATTTAATGTTGTAACGCTGCATATCCAGCAAGTACTCATAGTGGCGCAAAATATTGCGCCACTATGCTTTTGAAAGTATTACCTGCTTAGCCATCGCTGTTAATTTCATATCTCTAAAGCTTTCTTTTATCAGCATAGGCTGCCGGGAAATTAGTACAACCTGCTTACATAACTCAGAATCTGGCACTGTTCGGCCATCGTCGCAGCTACCTTGTAATAGACTTTACTGTACTCTCTGGCGTGCTTTGCGACCTCGCTCTAAATCATTAATGAATTCAACTTGCTTTTGTACACACTCAGAAGCTTCCAGCATGGCGCCAGTGGTTTCAGGAAGTATGACTTTAAGACCATTCAACGCAACACCAAATTCACGATGTAAAGAAGCGAGCCTGCTATCAAAATAATGCCTTGCAGCTTTGGGTGGTTCGTACATTGGAAAAGCGAGCGTAATATTTTCTTCGGTCCGCATCTTATCAATATAGTTTTCCAGTGCAAGGGTATACTCATCAATACGGTTATTTTTGCCTAATGCATGGATAGGATTCAGTTTGAGTGGAAATTCGGATGAGTTTATTATCCTTAGGTAAGTAAAAGCAGCATCTAAGTCAAAGTATTTTATGCCATATGCAGTGTAAGCTAGAGCACGGTAGAGATGCTCTTCAATGTCAGGGGTAATTAG
>CAZNXI010000291.1:0-1937 GCA_964577005.1 uncultured Rheinheimera sp. | reverse complement strand
AGGTTAGTGTCTTCATATAGCATTTTTGCTTTTACTAACTCGACCGTTATTAAATACTTCAATGGCTTAGATGTGTGACCTTGGACAACTAGTCTGACCGCTATTTTGCGCTTATTGTCACGATCAAAGTCATCACGTCCCAAGGCCGCAATCATAGCAAAAACATTGCCGACTTGGATTTGTTGCCAAATAGCATCGTATGACACTTCCATATAAGGAGCAGTAAGCTGGGAACTATCATCTAGGTAAACATACTCATCACCAAATTGGAGTGGTGTACTGATTCGCCCTCTGGAGATATTCCAATCGTTTAGCTCCTGCTCAAAGTAGGCTATATCTTCCTGATTTAAATCCTTTGCTGCGATGCACCAATCAGAATCATAATCCATTTTGGCAGTATTGGTGTTATCAACTGGCGGCTGAGCGGCATATTCGAGAGAAAAATTCTGATTTAAAGAAACTGACGAATGCTGAGACTTAAATTCGCTTGTCACCAGATTTGGCGCTATTTCCAGTTGAGTTAATTGCTCAGTACGTTCATAGCTCAACTTGTTTCCGCTAAATTGCTCATAAAATATAATCAGCACGATCGCCAGAGCTCCAATTACGATAGCCGTAATTTTTATGCTATTTTTCATGCACTCTCTCTTATTGTTTGAAGCATCTTGTTCTGCGCACTGAACGCATAATATCACAACCGTTTAAGTATCTGTCCTTACTGGCAGCTGCGCTATTCATACATGAATCGTAGTTGCGAATTAAAGGAGCTTAATTTAGCGTTTTATTAGCTGTTAGATATTTGCATTTTAGAGACGGGTCAAATCAATGTTATTTTAAAACTTTCTTGTAATTAAGTTATTTTTTCAGAGTTTGCGCCTGTTGATTTTTTTGGAGGTTCACAGGGTTGAACTCGCAACAAACTTGAGAAACCACCCACTTTGGGTGGTTTTTTTATGGGTGCTAGGTAAACTACAGCAACAGGATTTGCAGATTTAAGGATGTAGCATGTTTAAAAAGCTCGTTGTAACTTCACTTTGTGCCATTTTACTTACCGCTTGTGCCCAATCGCCTACTGGCCGACGTCAGGTGATGTTGTTTGATAATAATCAGCTGAATGCCATGGGCGCGCAAACCTTTGAGCAAATGAAAGCGGAGCAAAAAATCAATAGCAACAAAGCGGTGAATGCCTATGTACAATGTGTGGCGAATGCCTTAATAAAAGTAACCCCAGAGGAGTATCGTCAGCAAAATTGGGAAATTGTGGTCTTTGAAAGCGATCAAGTGAATGCTTTTGCCTTGCCTGGCGGCAAAATGGGGGTCTATACCGGTTTATTAAAAGTGGCCGCAACACCTGCCCAGTTAGCAGCCGTGGTGGGGCATGAAATTGGCCATGTGATGGCCGGCCATAGTAATGAACGTTTATCCACCAATCAATTTTTACAAATGGGGTTAGCTTTAGCGGACGCAGGTGCAAAAGCCTATAACGTACAATATCAACCTCAGCTGATGGCGGCTTTAGGCTTAGGGGCGCAAGTTGGTGTGGCGTTGCCGTTTAGCCGCACTCATGAAACGGAAGCCGATATTATTGGCTTAGACTTAATGGCGAAAGCCGGCTTTAATCCAGAAGAGTCGATTACGCTATGGCGCAATATGGCTGGCGCGAATGGTGCGAGAGTGCCCGAGTTTTTATCTAGCCACCCGATCCCCGATACGCGTATACGCACCTTGCAACAAAATATGCCGTTAGCCACTAATCAGTTCACACAACGGCAAGCGCAAGGCGCGCTGCCTAATTGTCGTCGGCCTTAAACGGTTTTGAATTGTTACAAAAGTGCCAGCCTAGCTGGCACTTTGCTTAGCGGGGGTTCTTAGCAGTACCACGGCTAACGCCACCACTAACAAAATTAAACAGTAATAGTTATGCGTGATTACTTGCC
>CAZNXI010000290.1:0-2780 GCA_964577005.1 uncultured Rheinheimera sp. | reverse complement strand
GGAACAAGTCTTGTTGTGCTCCGCGCAGATCCCAGTTGTCGTCCCACTCATCTGCCACTTTGTGATAACAACAGCTGTTATATTCAGCGCGTTGTGCAGCACCCCATTCGGCACCATGTTGGTAATGATCGTTACCACCTTTGGCATAAAGAATAGGTACGCCTTTTTTCGATAAGCTAAAGTGGTCTGAACGATAGGCAATACCTGCTTCTGGGTTAGGTTCTTTTATGGCATAGCGTCCTTGTTGCTCGGTGTATTTGACCAGAATTTCTTCCAGATCGGTGTTACCTAAGCCAACTACAACCATATCTTTCATTGGGCCATACACGTTCATCACGTCCATATTGATGGCGGCAACGGTTTTCTCTAACGGGAATACTGGGTTTTCGGCATACCAAGCTGAGCCCAATAAGCCGCGTTCTTCTGCGGTAACGAGTACAAAGACCACTGAGCGCTCAGGTTGCGGTTGTTGCTTAAAGTACTCGGCTAAGGCAATAACGGCACCGGTACCGCTGGCGTTATCTTGGGCGCCATTGAAGACCTTGTTCGTTGGGTTAGAGAAATCCATGCCTAGGTGATCCCAGTGCGCCATGTACACAATGTATTCATCTGGGTATTTACTGCCTTCGATATAGCCCACCACATTGCTTGAATTCAACTCGCGCAAGTTATTGTTGATACTAACAGAGGCATTAACGTTTAAAGGGACAGGCTTGAAATCGCCAGATAATGCTTGAGCACGTAAGGTTTCAATATCGGTACCAATATTAGCAAAGAGTTTTTCTGCGATTTCTGCGGTTACCCAGCCTTCTACTTTGGTACGGTCCATATTTTTGTTTTCTTTGATCAGGTCAAATTTAACCGGAGAACCATGGGCAACCACACCCCAGCCGTAACTGGCAGGGGCAGTTTCATGAATGATCAACGCCATGGCTGCACCTTGACGAGCAGCTTCTTCAAATTTGTAAGTCCAACGACCGTAATAGGTCATGGCATTACCATTAAAAAGCTCTGAATTTTGTGTGGCATAGCCCGGGTCGTTTACAAACATTACCACGGTCTTACCTTTTACATCTAATCCTGCGTAGTCATTCCAATTATATTCTGGCGCAACGATACCGTAGCCGACAAAGACCATTTCACTTTCGGTAACTTCTACGGCGTCAACAACACGAGTCGTCCAAGCAATCATATCGTCGCGGTAGGTTAATGAAGTAGGGAGTTGCTCTGTGCCGCCACTTAAGGTCATAGCGGACACTTGTTTGGGATCGATTTGCACTAGCGCAACCGGTTGCTTATAGCTATCACCGTCAATTGCGTTTAAGCCAATGCGACGAAAGTTATCTTCGATATAAGCGACCGTTAGCTCTTCGCCTTTAGTCGCTGGCGCTCTACCTTGAAATTTATCATCTGATAAGGTTTTAATGTATTCAGCTAATTTGGGATTAAAGTCCGTATCGACAAGTTCTGTGCTATGGCTGGCTTGGGCTGCCACTGGCGGTGATTCTGGTGCTTTACCACAGGCAGTTAGGGCAACAGCAGAGGCAAGAGTAAGCCATAGTGCTGGTTGCTTCAGGCTGGTTTTCATGGGTTTTTCCTTGGTGTTTTTTAATTATTTTTTCAGTAATGGGGTTAAATCGGTTATTGGTCTAGGTGGATGTAGTGCGTATGGCACTGCATCCTGCCTAGCAGTAATTTAATTAGCGTAACCCCAAGGTACCGGAGGTAAGCTTACCGGTTTGGTCAGATCAAAATCGACTTTAAACTCACGCCCTTCTCGCACTAAACGATAAGTAAATTTTTCTGGGTAAACATACATCTGCCAAGTATTACCATTAGATTGTGGAATACCTCGGGCTGCAAATAACTCTTTTGAATATTGGTCAACCGGGAACGACTGTGCATTGGGCCAACCAGCATCAACAGTATGGCCACCATACATGGTTTGAGCATCATGCGAACCATCTTTATTACGATGATCATGCTTTAATGATAAGCCGGAACCGGTTTTAGTAATAATCCAGGTGCGGGAGTGATCATCGCCCACATGAAAAGGGATTTGTAATTCAGTGTCTGTACAGCGACGAACGTGCATAATCAATGCACCTTCAAAACCTGGACTTTCAGGATTATTGATGGCGATCTCGCCAGCAAAGGCTTTACCACACAAGGCTTTTAGTTGGTCAAAAAAGGCGTCATGGGTTGGAATAGAAACGAGTGGCGCAGGTTGGATAATTTGCGCATTTGCAGCAAAAGCGCCGAGCATGGCGGCAACGATGATGGTTTTTTTCATTTTTTTCTCCTAATTATCGACCAAACTATACCGTTAAAGCGTAGAGGGTTCAATTAACACGGGGTAATGTAACTATGCAAAATGAAATAGATGGTAAGTTTTTACTGAGTTTGTATAGCAAGATTGAAAAATATGGCAAAGCTGTCACCACAATAAATGGTGCAGGTTTTGAACTAGCAGGCATAACGGTGAGCCAAGGCTTTGATGGTTATGAAGTCTATTTTTTTGATGGGGTAGTCCAGCTCACATTGGGGTTCCACAATAAATGGCATGCAGATGCAAAAGAGGAGCGCCAAATGGAAGCTTTTCTAGATAAATTACAGGCTATCCAAAAACAGTACAAGTAATCAGTAAACTTGTGATTTAAATCAACTGCTTCAGCGATTAACTCGGTTAATTTAAGGGTGAACACCCTGTGCAATGGTACTGGTATAAATAAAATTAACTTGACTGAACTCAAATAAAGATGCATCTTTACGTTTAGATG
>CAZNXI010000289.1:0-2837 GCA_964577005.1 uncultured Rheinheimera sp. | reverse complement strand
TAATTTCATCAGCACTTTGTTGCTGACTTAAGCGTTTTAACATGGTTTGTTGTTCAATCCAGCCTAAAAAACTGACACCTAGCACAATAGGGATCCCAATATGCAGGAATGAAGGCCAGTGAATGGTCAGCAAAGCCTCTAGCGCGAGCAACAAAAGGACTAAGCCAAGCAGCTTTGGCAGGTAGCGTTTTAGAGGATTGGCATACCCGATAAAAAATCCCGCATAAGAAAACATGGCAATAGAGCCAGGGTTGATTGGGGTGATCAGGCTAGCAATCGCAATAATACCCAGCGTCGGTTTATACATGTGTTGACGAGGGCAGTTATAAGCCCAGAAGTAGCAATACAGAAAACCGATTAAAGCCAGCGCCATTAACAGGTATTGCCACCAGATAAACTTAACCATAAATAGCGGGATAATGTAGAACACCAGGTTAAACAAATACACCCAGCTCAGTTTCTTTTGCAGCTGATCATCTTGTGCTGTCATAGGCACCAATCCATTTTTATTCCGATGCTCTGCGGCTACGCGAGCATACTTAACACAAGCTAGCTGTTTTTATGCAGGTTAAGCCGCAAAACGTAAAGGCGCAGTGTAGCGACTTTTTGCTCAAAAGCGAAAGTGACAAAGGTCATCTTTTCTGGTGGCGATTGTCACCGTCATTTGCTGACAAGCGTTACCTGTGCGCTGGTCGTCCCTCTCCTAAAATGCTCGTCATCAGCTTGCAATCCCAAGCTTAATGTAATCGACCTTACTGGAGCATCTTATGAACATGCCTAACACGTTAAAACTGAGCAAAACTTTCACAAAAATCACTGCCTGCGCCTTATTGTTGCAACTGGGTTTAACCAGCGCCACCCTAAGCATGCCTACCTTTGCCGCTGCCGCAGTAAGCGAACAGCAACAACCAACTTGCGCCTGTTTTGAGGTGAGCGTAGTCGGCCAAGGCCCAGCCGTGTTGTTGATCCCAGGTTTAGCCTCTTCTGCAGATGTCTGGCAAAGTACCGTCGATGCTTTAAAAGACGATTATCAGCTGCATATCTTCACCTTAGCGGGGTTCGCCGGTGTTAACCCCCTCTCAGCGGAACAATGGGGTCAGAGCTATTTATTAACGCAACAGCAAGCTATTTTGCACTACATCGAACGTCAACAATTAACAAAGCCCATCGTCATCGGCCACTCGTTAGGCGGTTATCTGGCATTAGCGTTAGCAACCCGTGCGCCAGAGCAAATCGGTGGCGCTATTAATGTCGATGGTTTGCCGGCCTTAGGCGTACTGTTTGCGGAAAGTGCCGCGCGTAACCAAGGCAATCAACAAGCCGCGCCAGCCAGTTTTGATCCTATGCTGATGGCTAAAGGCATGGCGAGTAACGAAAGTTGGCATAAACGTATTGTAAACGACATGTTCCGCTCAGATGGCATGACGTCAGGCCGCGTAATGGGCGAGCTGATGCAAGCCGATTTACGCCCGCAACTCACTGAGCTGCGCGTGCCGGTGCTAACGTTGGGCGCCTTACAACATGGCGCGCCTTACAGCACGGCGCAAGAAGTCCAGGCTAACTATGAAAAACAATTGGCGAATGCCCCAGCGCAGTACCATAGCTTTGCGTTTGCGGCGGATTCCAAGCATTTTATTATGGCCGATGCGCCAGCGTGGCTGAATCAACAGATCGGTCAGTTCCTGCAAGCTAACCTGACACGTGGGGAGTAAGCATGATGAGCGCACTAACCGTTAGCAATCTTCATAAAGCTTATGCTGGGAATACGGTACTAGCTGGCGTAGATCTGACGCTGGCCGCTGGTGAGGTGCTGTGTGTGCTTGGCCCCAATGGGGCCGGTAAAACCACCTTAATTTCCACCCTGTTAGGGTTGGTTAAAGCGGATAGCGGTGAGATCCAGTTGCTTGGTGAGCAACAACAAGGCGTCACGCGAAATCAGGCCTTACGTCAGCAGCTGGGTGTCATGATGCAAATTGGCAGTTTAAGCGCCAACCTCAGTGTGTTTGAGCAGTGCGATCTGTTTAGTAGTTACTATCCACAAGGTTATAGCGCGGCCGAGCTCGTGCAGTTAGCAGGGTTAGCAGCGCATGCCCAACAACGTTTTGGTCGCTTATCTGGTGGGCAGAAACAGCGTTTACTGTTTGCGTTAGCCTTGGCAGGCAAACCACGATTAGTCTTTTTGGACGAGCCAACCTTGGGTATGGATGTCGAAGCTCGGCAGGCGCTCTGGCAACAGGTAACACAATTGAGGCAGCAAGGCGTTGCGGTGGTATTAACTACGCACTATCTGGAAGAAGCCGAGCAGTTAGCCGATAGCATTGCCGTGCTGCATCAGGGGCAAATTGTCGCCAAAGGCAGTCCAAGCGAATTAAAAGCCTTGATGCAGTATAAAGTGGTGCGTTGTCACAGCCAGTTAACGGATGCAGAGTTGATGGCGTTGCCAGCGGTAATACAGTTTAACCGTGAGCAACAATACGTCACTTTACATAGCCGTAATGCTGAGCACACTGTGCGCGCGTTATTGCAAGCAGATCAGCAGGTTTCGGATTTAGAAGTGCGGCCAGTTGCTCTAGAGCAAGCTTTTTTACATCTTACCCAAAACCACAACACTCAATATCACCCTACCAAGCAGGAGCAAGCCGCATGAACAGCGTAATGATTTATCGCAAAGAAGCCTGGTACGATCTGCTCAGTATCTTACGCACGCCCGGTTTTGTTATTCCCTCTTTAGCTTTTCCGGTGGTGTTCTATGTATTTTTTGGCGTGCTGTTTAATAGTGGTGGCGCCAGTGCCTATATGTTGGTGACCTACGGCTGCTTTGGCATTATGGGGCCAGC
>CAZNXI010000288.1:0-2851 GCA_964577005.1 uncultured Rheinheimera sp. | reverse complement strand
CAAGCTGGCTAATTGCTCAACCGGCTGGTGCGTTGGGCCATCTTCTCCCAAGCCAATGGAATCGTGGGTATAAACAAAGATCACGCGTTGCTTCATCAAGGCAGCCATACGCACAGCATTACGCGCATATTCCATAAACATTAGGAAAGTTGCACCATAAGGCACAAAGCCACCATGCAAAGCAATACCATTCATTATGGCTGACATACCAAACTCGCGCACGCCATAGTACACATAATTACCAGACGCATCTTCGGCAGTAAGCGGTTTGGAGCCAGACCAAATGGTGAGGTTTGAACCGGCTAAATCGGCCGAGCCACCCATAAATTCTGGTAATAAGGGACCAAAAGCATTCAGAGTATTTTGCGAGGCTTTGCGCGTAGCAATAGTGGCAGGATTGGCCTGCAGCTTTTCAATATAGGCTTGGCTTTGCTCTGCCCAATTGGCAGGTAAAGTACCGCTGCTGCGACGGCTAAATTCAGCGGCTAACTCGGGGTGCGCTTTGGCGTAATCGTTAAACAGGTTTTGCCAAGCGTTCTCGTGCGAAGCGCCTGCGGTTTTCGCATCCCAGTCCGCGTAAATATCGGCGGGAATGTCAAAAGGCGCATGCGGCCATTGTAAAAACTCGCGGGCTGCAGCAATTTCAGCATCACCTAGTGGTGCGCCGTGGCAATCATGACTGCCACCTTTATTCGGCGAGCCATAGCCAATAACGGTTTTACAGCAAATTAAGGTAGGCTTATCAGTTACAGCACGCGCCTGTTCGATAGCGGCTTTAACTGCGTCGGCATCATGACCATCAACATTAGCCACCACATGCCAGCCGTAAGCTTCGAAGCGCGCTGGGGTATTATCAGTAAACCAGCCTTCAACATGACCATCAATAGAGATGCCGTTATCATCCCAGAAGGCAATCAGCTTGCCTAAGCCCAAGGTGCCAGCTAACGAGCAAGCCTCATGCGAAATACCTTCCATTAAACAACCATCACCTAAAAATACATAGGTGTAATGATCAACAATATCAAAACCAGGCTGGTTAAACTGTGCGGCTAAGGATTTTTCTGCCAAGGCCATACCCACGGCATTGGTAATACCCTGCCCTAATGGGCCTGTGGTGGTCTCTACCCCTGGCGCATAGCCATATTCCGGGTGGCCTGGCGTTTTAGAGTGTAACTGCCGGAACTGCTTTAAATCGTCAATGCTTAATTCATAACCACTAAGGTGCAATAAAGAGTAAATCAGCATAGAGCCGTGACCGTTCGATAACACAAAGCGATCGCGATCCGCCCAATTCGGGTTTTGCGGATTATGCTTTAGAAAATCACGCCACAGCACCTCCGCAATATCTGCCATGCCCATGGGGGCGCCAGGATGACCAGATTTAGCTTGTTGAACTGCATCCATACTTAAGGCACGAATAGCATTAGCGAGTTGTTTACGAGATGGCATCATTACTCCTGAAGGTCTTAACTGAACGGATTCAGATTGGCTTAGTTTCGGCTCTTTTCGCGCTATTTTCACCCACTCGTCCAAAGATGGCAAATGTTAATATCGCACAGCGGCTTTATTTTACTAAGGTGTTGATCTGAACCTAGCACTTTGCGTAAAAGCGGAAAGAAAGACGTCTGGGCGTCAAATTTTTCTGGTATTCGCCCACGAATTTCTCTAAAATTAACGGCTATTTTTGGCGCCTGGTACTTTGCGAAGGCAGTTGTTAAGACCTAAAGGTGTTAAACACCTTGGCTTAATTGCAACGCAAAAGGCGCCTTTTGTATTTTTGTATTGGCGTACTCCGCTTTAACTAACGTGGTGGAAAACAATAAATGGCACAACATATTTTTACATCTGAGTCTGTATCTGAAGGACATCCGGATAAGATTGCCGATCAAATCTCTGATGCAGTTTTAGATGCAATTTTAGCGCAAGATAGCAAGGCGCGAGTTGCTTGCGAAACTTTTGTCAAAACCGGTATGGTGTTAGTAGGTGGTGAAGTAACTACCTCTGCCTGGGTTGATATTGAAGAGTTGGTACGGAAAACCGTACGTGAAATTGGCTATACCCACTCTGATATGGGCTTTGATGCCGATTCATGTGCAGTACTTAACGCAATTGGTAAACAGTCTCCTGATATTAACCAAGGTGTTGATAAAGCAGATCCGCGTGAGCAAGGCGCAGGTGACCAAGGCTTAATGTTCGGTTACGCCAGTAATGAAACTGATGTGTTAATGCCGGCACCGATAACCTATTCACACCGTTTAGTGCAGCGCCAAGCTCAGGTGCGCAAAGACGGCACCTTGCCTTGGTTACGCCCGGATGCAAAATCCCAGTTAAGCTTTATCTACGAAGATGGCAAACCAGTTGGTATCGATGCGGTTGTCCTGTCTACCCAACACTGTGACACCATCAGCACCGCGGATTTACGTGAAGCAGTAATGGAAACCATCATCAAGCCTGTATTACCTGCAGAATGGTTAACTAGCAACACCAAATACTTTATCAACCCAACAGGCCGCTTTGTAATCGGTGGCCCTATGGGTGACTGTGGCTTAACCGGCCGCAAAATCATTGTCGATTCATACGGTGGTATGGCGCGGCATGGTGGTGGCGCTTTTTCTGGAAAAGATCCATCAAAAGTTGACCGTTCAGCCGCTTATGCAGCCCGTTATGTTGCGAAAAATATCGTCGCAGCTGGCTTAGCTGAGCGTTGTGAACTGCAAGTTTCTTATGCTATCGGTGTAGCTGAGCCTACCTCAATTAGCCTAGAAACCTTCGGTACCAGCAAACTGTCTGAAGATGAGCTAATTAAGTTAGTACGTGAACATTTTGATTTACGTCCTTATGGCTTAATTGA
>CAZNXI010000287.1:1851-2869 GCA_964577005.1 uncultured Rheinheimera sp. | reverse complement strand
AATAATAAATCTGGAGTCGCGCATGGACTTGCTAAATGGAATTTTTACGCAGTCGCCTGAGATTGCCATTTTCTTATCGTTAGCGGGTGGTTATTGGTTAGGCAAGATTCAGTTTGGTAAATTTCAACTGGGAGGTGTAGCGGGATCATTATTAGTTGCTGTGCTCATTAGTCAATTTGGCGTGCATGTTGACAGTGGTGTAAAAGCGTTACTTTTTGCTTTATTTATTTATGCGGTCGGTTTTGAAAGTGGTCCACAGTTTTTCCGTTCATTAGGTAAACAATCCCTCAAAGAAATTTTATTAGCTGCAGTTTTAGCATTAAGTGCTTTATTAACGGTGATTGTAATCGCAAAAGTATTTGTCTTTGATAAAGGACTGGCAGCAGGCATTGCTGCTGGTGGTTTGACGCAATCCGCTATTATTGGCACGGCGAGTGCAGCCATTGAGAAACTTGGGCTATCGAGTACGGAGGTACAGCAACTGCAAAGTAATGTTGCGGTGGGGTACGCTGTTACTTATATATTTGGTTCATTTGGCGCTATTCTGGTATGCGTTAATTTTTTGCCATGGTTTATGCGTCGTAGTATTCGAGATGATGCTCTGGCAGCCGAGGCCGCTATGCTGAAAGGGCGTCGAATTTATGCCGTTGGCGAGTCTTCTGCCTTACCCGATTTAGTCGGACGTATCTTTCTGATCAAAGGGGCTGCCGGTCAAACCTTGGCGCAGCTGGAAGCCATGGGACAATTTACTGTGGCGAGGATTAAACGAAATGATCAGATCATTGGTAATAGTGCTGAATTAGTTCTGCAAGTCGGTGATAAGGTCCTAGTAGTTGGTCGTCGTGCAGATGTGGTGCAATGTGAGGCAAGAATTGGTGACGAATTGGCCGCAGAGTCTGGGATGGAGATGCTGGTGCAAACCAGAAATATTGAAATAACCGCTGCTGAACTAATCAACAAAACCATAGCTGAAATTCTGGATAAACAACAAAATATTAAGCATGGTGTTTATGTTCTA
>CAZNXI010000287.1:0-1841 GCA_964577005.1 uncultured Rheinheimera sp. | reverse complement strand
ATCGATCACTCTCCCGATACGATTATTTTACGGGGCGATATCATTACGCTTTATGGTTTAAAAGAAGATATTGAAAGAGTAAGTTCATTTGCAGGTACCACACTGTTACCAAGCGATAAAACAGATTTTGTTTATCACGGATGTGGATTAGCTCTAGGCCTGTTGCTTGGTTTAGCCGTTGTCAAAATTGGCAGTATCCCACTTACACTTGGAGCGGGTGGTGGCGCGCTTCTATCGGGCTTATTGTTTGGCTGGTATCGCAGTCGACATTCTACGATTGGCAATATGCCTTCCGGTGCTTCAACATTACTTCGAGATCTTGGTTTAGCTGGTTTTGTTGTGGTTGTTGGCTTGCAATCGGGTCAGCAAGCGGTGACGACTGTGTTAGAGCAAGGGTTATCTATTTTCTTCGCTGGTGTACTGGTCACTATAATACCTTTGATTATTACCTTACTGTTTGGTCGCTATGTGTTGAAATACGACAATGTTTCAGTCTTTGCCGGTGCTTTGTCCGGCTCGCGTAGTGCTAATCCTGCATTCGGAGAGGTGCTTGATAAATCAGGAAACTCAATTCCGACAACTTCATTTGCCATAACCTATGCGTTAGCTAATGTTTTCTTAACTTTATTAGGGCCACTTATTGTTGCCTTTGCCTAAATCCACTTTGGAGAAGCCTATGTCAGATTTAACACACCTCAGTCAGTTAAGTCCGTTTGAGCTAAAGGATGAACTTATTAAGCTGGCAAAAAGTAAAAGTGACCGCATGATGTTAAACGCTGGTCGAGGTAATCCCAATTTTTTAGCCACGTTACCGCGGAAAGCCTTTTTTCAATTAGGTCTATTTGCTACATCAGAATCCGAACTCACTTTCTCTTATATGCATGCGGGTATTGGGGGGATGCCGAGAATTTCTGGTATCGAAGATCGCTTTGAACGTTTTCTAAGTGAGTATACGCATTCAGAGGGCATCGATTTCCTGAGAAAAGCCCATAGCTACGTGCGCGATCAATTAGGCTTATTAGCATCCGATTACTTACATGAGCTGGTTGAAGGCATTTTAGGTGTTAATTATCCAGAACCTCCCAGAGCGCTGAAAATAAGTGAGCAGATTATCAAGCAATATTTGATGCGTGAAATGGTGGGGGGGAAGGTTGCTGCGGCGGATATTGATGTTTTTCCTGTCGAGGGCGGAACTGCGGCAATGACCTATATCTTCGACTCATTAAAAAAGAACTGTCTTATTAAAGAAGGGGATAAAGTAGCGATAGGGATGCCGGTATTCACACCTTATATTGAGATCCCGCAGCTAGATGCCTATGGTTTACAAGAAGTTTACATAAATGCTGACCCTACTTTGGATTGGCAGTATCCAGATCAAGAGCTTGAGAAACTGCGCGATCCAGATGTTAAAGTGTTTTTTTGTATTAATCCTTCTAACCCACCTTCAGTAAAACTTAGTGAGCAAGGGTTGGCTAAAATTGCTGATATTGTGCAGCATGACCGGCAAGATCTTATTATTCTCACCGATGATGTGTACGGCACCTTTGCGGATAACTTCCGTTCATTGTTTGCAGTTTGTCCATTTAATACGCTGCTAGTGTATTCCTACTCTAAATACTTTGGTGCTACAGGCTGGCGCTTAGGGGCGACAGCATTACATACAGAGAATGTATTGGATAAAGCCCTAAAAGCAATGCCAGATGAAATCAAAGATCGTCTCAATAAAAGATATGCTTCCATTACTACTGATGTGCCACATCTTAGCTTTATTAATAGGCTAGTTGCTGATAGCAGAACGGTTGCTTTAAACCATACTGCTGGCTTATCGACGCCTCAGCAAG
>CAZNXI010000286.1:0-2892 GCA_964577005.1 uncultured Rheinheimera sp. | reverse complement strand
CATCACCAATGGCTAACCCTGCAGTACTGGTTAAGGCTTGTTGCTTAGCATCAAAGCTAATGCTGTAACCCCTTGCTAGCGTAGCCAGTGGGCTGACTAAGTTTAGCTGCGCAGTAAGCCGATTAAACTGCTGCCTTGCTGTATTAAGCTGTTGCAGTTGGGCTTGTTGTAAACGTTTAGCGAGGTGCACCAGTTGTTGTTGTTGCTGTGTTAAACGCTGTGCTGGCGACGCCTGTTGTAAGCGTTGTTGTAAATAACTGTGCTGGCGTTTAGCCTGTTGCAGTTGTTGTTGCATCTGGCGCTGTAAGCGCAGTTGCAGCTCATCTAAGCGCTGTTGTTGTTGCTCTAAGCGTCGCTGTGGGTGTAATTGCTGTAAGCGCTGTTGGAGCTGCGTCACTTTTGGCGTTAAGCGTTGTAAATACAGCCGCTGTGCGCGCGTTAAGCGGCTAGCTAATTGTTGTAATGTTAAAAAATGTTGGCTTTGATCGGGGGAGACCAGCTCTGCTGCGGCTGAAGGCGTAGCGGCTCGCACATCAGCAACAAAGTCGGTTAGGGCAAAATCAATTTCATGACCAACCGCGCTGACCGTTGGGATAGGGCTGGCGGCAATGGCACGCGCCAGTTGCTCATCATTAAAACACCACAGATCTTCAATTGAGCCACCACCACGACCAATAATCAGCACATCCACTTCGTTACGCTGGATGGCGATACTTAACATATTGCGTAACTGCTGTGCCGCGGTGTCGCCTTGTACTTGGCAAGGATAAATAATTAGCTCAATGCCAGGGGCGCGGCGCGCCATAACGGTAATAATATCGCGCACGGCAGCACCGGTTGGCGAGGTAATAACCCCAACCCGTCTTGGATTAGCGGGTAGTGGTTTTTTCCGTTCCTGCGCAAAGAGCCCTTCGGCGGCCAATTTGGCTTTCAACTGCTCGAATTGTTGCTTGAGTAACCCCGTACCGGCAGGCTCGATAAAATCAGCCAGCAGCTGATATTCACCTCGTGGCTCATAGACGCTAATACGGGCACGAATAATTACTTGCTGGCCATTTTGTGGCCGAATTAGCGCATTACGATTCGCCTGCTTAAACATGGCAACTTTTACCTGCGCGGCCTGATCTTTTAAGCTGAAATACCAATGGCCCGAGGCGGCTGCAACAAAGTTCGATACTTCACCCACCAGCCAGAGTTGTTGAAACTGTAACTCTAGTGTTAAGCGCACTTCGCTATTTAAGCGGGATACAGTATAAATATCGGGGTTTTGCATAGCCTACTCAGGTTGAATACTCAGACAATCGATAAGGGCAGTGTACGTTATTCAGGCCTGTGCTGACAAAAAGAAAAAACCGTTTGTTCTATCGCCGGATTTCCGCTAAAATTGCACCGCAACATTCCCTATCTTTTCATCCACACAGCGAGATTGTTGCAATGCTTAGGATCATTAAAGAAGCCCTTACCTTTGACGATGTGTTATTGGTGCCGGCGCACTCTTCCGTGCTACCCCATACTGCGGATTTACGCACAAAATTAACCAACACAATCACGCTTAATATTCCTATGGTTTCCGCTTCTATGGATACCGTAACGGAAGCGCGCTTGGCTATTGCTTTAGCGCAAGAAGGTGGCATTGGTTTTATTCATAAAAATATGACCATTGAAGAACAAGCCGCCAACGTGCGTAAAGTAAAAAAATACGAAAGTGGTGTGGTCTCTGATCCGGTTACAGCCTCGGCCGAAATGACGGTGCGTGATGTGCAGGCTTTAGCCCAGCAACATGGCTTCTCTGGTTTCCCAGTATTAGACAAGCAAGGCGATTTGGTCGGTATTGTTACCGGCCGCGATATGAGCTTTGAAGCTAACCTGCAAGCTAAGGTTACCGAAGTGATGACACCACGCGAAAAGCTGGTGACAGTGAACGAAAATGCACCGCGTGAAGATGCCTTAAAGCTGATGCATAAGCATCGCATTGAAAAAGTCTTGGTAGTGGATGATAGCTTTAAATTAAAAGGCCTGATCACCGTTCGCGATTACTACAAAGCGGCCAGCAAGCCGAATGCCTGTAAAGACGAGTTAGGTCGCTTACGCGTTGGTGCTGCGGTTGGTGTTGGCCCAGGTACTGATGAGCGTATTGCTGCGTTAGTGGAAGCCGGTGTCGATATTCTGCTAATCGATACCTCGCATGGTCACTCGCAAGGTGTTTTAGACCGTGTAAAAGAAACCCGTGCTCAGTACCCCGATTTACAAATTGTTGCCGGTAACGTAGCAACGGCTGAAGGCGCCAAGGCGTTGGCTGAAGCCGGTGCTAATGCGGTAAAAGTGGGCATTGGTCCAGGTTCTATTTGTACCACCCGTATTGTGACGGGTTGTGGCGTACCACAAATTACTGCTATCTCTGATGCCGTTGAAGGCGTTAAAGGTACAGACGTTTGCATTATTGCCGATGGCGGTATCCGTTTCTCTGGTGATGTAGCCAAAGCCTTAGTTGCTGGCGCGCACTGTGTGATGGTTGGTTCTATGTTTGCCGGTACTGAAGAAGCGCCAGGTGAAGTAGAGTTATATCAGGGCCGTTACTATAAGTCTTACCGTGGTATGGGCTCGTTAGGTGCTATGGCACAGCGTAATGGTTCATCAGATCGTTATTTCCAGGGCAGCAACAATGCGGAAAAACTGGTACCTGAAGGTATCGAAGGCCGTGTGGCTTATAAAGGCCCGATTGAAAATATTATCCATCAGCAAATGGGCGGTTTACGCTCAGCGATGGGCTTAACCGGTTCTGCAGATATCGAAACGTTAAGAACCAAGCCGCAGTTTGTTAAAGTGACAGCAGCAGGCATGGGCGAGTCGCATGTGCACGATGTGCAAATTACCAAAGAAGCACCCAACTAT
>CAZNXI010000285.1:0-2906 GCA_964577005.1 uncultured Rheinheimera sp. | reverse complement strand
AGCCAGACCCGCGTGTTGGCTGGAACCGGGATCAAACCGACAACCCCCGGATCAGCCGCGCCAAGGCTTCGGGATCATAGTTCCCCCTGATCCGCATCCGATGCCCGCCCGCCAGTTCGATCTCGATGCAGCTGTCGGCGACAGGCGCTGCAGCAGGCGCCCTTGCCTCCGCGACGATCTCCACCGGTAGAAATCGCAAACCGGCTTCCTCTGATCCCGTTCCGGGCTTGGGCCGATACTTGGGATCGCGCAGCCATTTGAAGATCAGGTTCGCATTCACCGTATAGCGAAGCGCCACCTGAGCCACGGAAACGCCAGGCGCAGTCGTCTGCAGGCAGATCGACTGCTTCTCCTCATCCGACCAAAGCCGTCTCGTCCGCCGCGCCATCAAGCACCATAGTGTCCACTATCCCTTGGTGGACACTATCCCGCACCATCAGAACGCGGCAGAGCGGTCGGGCCGGACGGTTACTTAAGGATAGACTTGCAGCAAATCTTTGCCTCTCAGGGCAATAATCTCATCGCTTCGTTTAACAACTCGTCTGTCTTGGGCCCTACAACCCCGAGGTTTCCTGAAATAAGAAATCGCGCTGCTCCCACTTGCTCTCTGGGCACAAAGGGTGCTGCGCCCTTCATTGCCAATGCAAGATTGAACCGTCCATCGTCGGATTCTGTGGAATTCCAGACATTCTGTACGAGTTCGAACACCCTTGGATCGCCAAGGTCAAACAAGAACTCTCCCGCATACACACGGATGGTGCGATCAGGATCTGTGGCCAGCCTTAACAGTTCGGCCAATGCTGCAGGTTCGATCACCAAAATAATTGTAGCGCGCTCGCGCTTGTTTTCGCGAAGCATCTCGGTCAAGGCGACTACCAACCCTAGACGCAAACGATATGACACATCCGGAGCTAGGAGTTCTGTCATTGCCGGGCGGACCAACCCTATTCCCATGCGAGCCAGCGCGCTTCGTGCGGTTCGGCGGGTGGCGGGATTGGCGGATTCCAGTTGCACCAACAGATCTCGTAACGACTCTGCGGCGACTGGGGTGTAGCCACCGGCCGCAGCACTAGTTTCCAATTGCTCCACTTCTCGAGCCGCTAGCGCAGCGGCCACTTCTTCTGGTGAAGCATTCCGCGCAGTCAAACTCGTTGTTTCTTTCGCGATCTGTTTTTCCCGCAATTCTGATCGCTGGCGGATTAGGTCATTGAGAAACTCTCGCCATAGCGTGCGTGCTTCGATGTCTGGCGAAACCATAGCATAGAATTCTGCAAGAACGATCCGATCCTCAAGATTCTTGCTGCGGGATTCTTCTTTGAGGCTCTCCAAGAAAGCTCGATACTCTGTTTCCCTCTTTGTCGCGTCGGTTCGTTCAGATGTCAGAAGATCGAACCAGGCACGCGAAGTCTCTTGCGCAAATGGAAAGAACGCTACCGAAACACCAACGATCATCGTCCCATAGATGACCTTTTTTATGCCAGCCTGAATCTCCAATATCCGTATCTCGCGATCATGGCTAGCTGACTGATTTACGTCGTTTTCCATGTTTGCTCCAGTTCCATGCGAAAAACGGAAATCCATCCCACAAACATCCTGTATTGGTGTTTGAGGGTTCTGTCACGTTTTGCCTCAAGCTGGCGAACTGCATACTTCAAAAAGATCGAGCCCCCTCGACAACAGTTCCCGATCGGCATCACGGCATGTAAAAGTTGTCCAGTATGGTATGCGCACAGCGTCAACAGACTGCTGAAACCTGTCCAAAGCTCGCTGACTAAAGGTGCCCCATAGGCCGTCATCTTTTGTTGGTCCGAGGTCGAAGCCCAGCGCGATCAAGACTCGTTGCCGCGCAACAGTCGTCCACAACGGGCTCCATATATCTCGAATAGATGGATCCTCGTATATTTCTCTAAGGATCTTAGCAAAGGGAAAACCTGCAACATCCTGTTTATATCCCGGGCAAATGTCATTATGCCCGTGGTGCGCTTCCGGTGGTATATGAGGCCAGCGCTCGATGATTTCCTTGCCGACAGCAATCATCATTGCCATCTGATCCTCAGTCCAAGGTTGGACTCGCATGACCCAACTAGAGTTGGTATCGACGGCCGTGATCCAATCGGGCTGGGCTGGGTGCCCCGGACGGGCATAGCCAACATTGCAGGTCTCGATTCCGATACAGGCCCGCGCTCCTTTGGTGTTATTGTTGCTTTGTCGACCATCCCACCTCAACTTCTGACCTATGCCTGCGTGCCATGACCGGTTCTCTAACGACACATAACGATCAACACCCTCGACAAAGGTACGTCCGATTCCGTAGTGGGCCGAGACCTGTGACGCGATTGTATTGTTTCCGCCAAGAATCGAGCGGGTTCTTGCGAGGGATTCGATTGCGGTCCAGTGCCATGTGACCCCGAGTGGGCGGTGCCCCGTGGTACTTGTCCAACTGCGCGACACAGCATGACCGGGTTGCAGCGGGACAAGGTGATTATTGAATGAAAAGGTCATAGTAGCCCTCAATTAACGTCCCAAAAGGGTGAGGAAAGAGGTGGTTTAGCCCCAATTTCCGTTCACGCCACGTGTGTCGATATGAATAAAGGTGTTGTATAACTTCACGCCTCCCAAGAAGCGGAACTCGTGCCCGCCGGTCTTGTGACGCCATTCTAGAGGTTCAAAGGGTATCTGGTCACCCTCGACGGAAACTCGTGCGCGTTCATACACACGCGGCGCTCGAAACCACTCGTTCCGCATCGACACTAGCCGTTCATGGAGGTCGGGGAGCCGATTCCGGTCAGCTATTGTGAAGTCGACAGCGTTGAAGGCGACATGCTGGCTGAGTCGTGCCGCATCGGGAATTCGCTTGTTGTATTCATGGGCACGGTAAACACTGTTCAGTGTGATCGAAGAGCCAA
>CAZNXI010000284.1:0-2915 GCA_964577005.1 uncultured Rheinheimera sp. | reverse complement strand
TGCCAGAGTCACCGGCGTAAAACTGAGACTGTATGAAAAGCTTCGTTTTGGGCTCCCAGCCATCAACCTTATATGGAAGGATAAAGTCATATGCTCGGGTCTTCTTGCGGCGTTTACCCTCTTCAACGAGCTCCTGCTCACCTATTTTGACATCAGTGGTATTATAATCGAGCTCTGGGCGGAGCCCCATTACCTGCAACTTTTGTCGAAGAATGTCTTCCGTAATATGGCCACCGGATGCTGATACACTTCCTCGGACTTTGAAAATGGTGCACGAGCTGAGAAGGTACTTTCCTAGGTCAACCTCTTGGGATAGCTTATTTAGCTCCATGTATGAATGACAAATTGCCCAGAACTGTAATACTTCGTCGGTTTCCTCTAGTATTAGGCTAATGTATTCTTTGAGGAAAATCGTCAAGTAAACTTGTAGATCAAAAGCTGGCTCTGTTTTCACTATTTCCGAATATTCAGCTCTGCTGCCAACATAACAACCTGCTAGTAATTTTGCTATCGTATCGGATTTTGCTGTCGAAGGAATGGCTGACAACTGAAACTTTATATTTTTCTTTCCAAAACTTCGTTTGGGTATTAATGGTTCAATATCATCTTCTTTCAGCTTGATAAGAAAATGATTTTTTAAGTTGTTATCTGTCGCGCCTGTTGTGAGAAATAAAAGATTAAAGAACGAGTCATAGAAAGTGGCAACATTTAATTCATCTTCGTTGAAATCATTTCCGTTGAAAAATTTATCACTAGCTCTGACAACAGCATTACAAAGATTATCAATCTGGCAAATTTTATAGTTTGAAAAATTGTCCAAGAAAGGGGCTATATGCTGCACACAGTTACAAAGAGACTTAATCTCTGATCTGATGTAAACTTTTCACTATCCTTGATTTTTTCTAGCTTAGCGGTAAGCCACTGATCGAACTCTGCAAGCTGTTCATGCGTCTCGATCTTCTCGGGAGGAAGTCTCATTGGGATTCCTTCTGTTATTCTAACTCTTGGGCGCTTATAATAACTAAATTAGCGGAGGTGTTTATGATGTCACTCATACAAAATAAAATCAATTACTTAGAGAGGCTCTTGCTGCTGCAGAGCCAGTCTAGTCTGCTAATGGACAATGCTTCTGTATCACCTCAACGAATTAATCCGGATGATCTCCCTACGTCTACAGTCTTTGTTGGTGACAATCTTGCCTATTTAATGCACTTTGCTTGTACTAGTCCTGAAAGTGTCGATTTTTGCTACATAGATCCACCATACAATACCGGAAGCAAGTTTCTTTATCACGATAATCGCAAATCAGACTCTTCAGGACCATTTGGTACGCATAGCGAATGGATGTCCTTCATGCTGCCACGCCTTATTGCTGCTCGGGAAATGCTAAAAAAAAGTGGCGTCATTGCAGTCAGTATTGATGATTATGAGCACGTTTATCTTAAGGTTCTTATGGATCGTATTTTTGGAGAAGATAATTTTATAGGAAATATCGTTACCTGCCGCTCCAAAAATGGTAAGGGCGGGAAAAGGAATATCGCACCAAGTCATGAATATTTACTTGTTTACGGAAAAACTCAGGAGTCTGAATTACGAGGTCAGCCCGATGACGACAGCTCTTATAATAAAGTCGATGATCATGGAAAATATAAGGTTGATGGTCTTTTCAGAAAAAAAGGAGAAGCCAGTTTACGCACCGACAGACCAAACATGTATTACCCTTTATATTGCCATCCAGAGTCTGGACAAGTCTTTCTAGATCCTGCGCCAGGATTAATGGAAATTTTCCCGGTTGACTCAAAAGGCATTGAACGTCGTTGGCTTTGGGGACGAGATACTGCTCGAGAGAGATCATGGCAGCTATATTCAAGTCCAAAAGGCGTTATTTATGTCAAAAACTATGCAGGTATAGAGAACGAAAAGCGTACTAAAGTGAGAACTCTTTGGGACAACACCGCTTTTTACACAGAGCGCGCGACTAACGAGATCACTAAGCTATTTGGTGCAAAAGTTTTTGATACTCCAAAACCTCTGGAATACATAAAATCTATTATTGATTGTATGGCTAATCGTGATGCAGTCATTATGGACTTTTTTGCTGGTTCAGGAACGACAGCACATGCCGCAACGTCACTAAATATTTCTGATGGCGGAACACGAAAAACAATACTGATGGAGAATAACACTCCGATTAACCATAATCACATTGCTTATAAAGAGGGATTTCGTGCAACATCAGACATAACTGTTGCTCGACTTGAAAAACTGC
Organism: uncultured Rheinheimera sp.; assembly: GCA_964577005.1. Classification (GTDB taxonomy): domain Bacteria; phylum Pseudomonadota; class Gammaproteobacteria; order Enterobacterales; family Alteromonadaceae; genus Alishewanella. The sequence goes on along the minus strand of CAZNXI010000284.1, from coordinate 646 downwards.
GTGAACAATTCCCTGATTTCACTTACATGACTTATGAGCTTGGCGGCCTCGGGGGGGCACACCAGTCTTCGAGTGCATAATTTGTTGATTGATGTTCGAAACTATGAGCATCATTTCTGGTGACCCGACCTTCAACTCACACTATTTGCCAGTATAAGTTCGGCTAGATCATCTTCTACACAAAACAGGTAAGCTGTTGGCACCTTTAATACGTTCGCTAGTGCGATAACGGTTTTAAAATCAGGTGCATGCACGCCCCGCTCATACTGGTTCATTCGCGCAGAAGCAACAAAGCGATCGATCCCAGCAAGTATGCCGAGCTGCTTTTGCGACAAGCCACGCATCAGGCGTGCTTGCTTCAAGCGCTTTGGTAAAGGCGAACCGTCAGTATTATTCACAGTGTGAGATATTGGCTATTGAAAACTAAGATTTTCTTAGCTTTAATAGCAGCTAGATACTAAGGAATACTTAGCACCCTGAGTTTCAGGCTGGCGAATATTAAAGAAGTGAGAATATGAAGATATCAGTAGTAGCTCTAACCTGTACTGTAGCCCTTGCTTGTAATGGCTGCGTTACCGTAACTAACGGCAACGGCGACAAGTACCAGCTGTCGACAAACGGTCTGAACAAGCTCAATTCTGGCGAG
>CAZNXI010000283.1:0-2923 GCA_964577005.1 uncultured Rheinheimera sp. | reverse complement strand
ATTGAGCAACAATTAACCGCAGAGCTTGCACCTTGTCAGCAACTTGCTACAGTAAAAGCGGTAAGAGTGCTCGGTGCTATTGGTGTGTTAGAAATGCATGAAACAGTCGATGTTGCTAAGCTACAAGCAGCTTTCGTTGCCAAGGGGGTATGGATCCGGCCGTTTAATAAGCTGATTTATGTGATGCCGCCCTTTATCATTACACCAGCCCAGCTTAAGCAGCTTACCCAAGCCATGTATGATGTTTGTGCAGCGTTGGCCTAACAATCCAATTTTCAGCTAAAGACGTATGCAGAAAACTAAAACACAACAAAGGAACTCATCGTGAAGAAAAACAATAGATTTGCAACGTTTTTTAGCCTGTTCAGCGCAGCAAGCTTGCTGCTGAGTAGCCATAGCGTGTTGGCTGACCGCTTTAAAGAGGTAGAGATCACTGCCACCCCCTTAGCCACAAATGTTTATATGTTAACAGGAGCTGGCGGTACTATGGCTGCCGTTGCTGCTACAGATGGGATGTTATTAATTGATAGCCAATATGCTGAGCTAGCGGATAAAATTCGCGCTAAGCTTGCCACTTTAGGCACCGGTACCCTAACGACGTTGATCAACACCCATATGCATGGCGATCATGTGGGTGGCAATGCAGCCTTAGCGGCCAATGCCGATATTATCGCTCATCGCAATGTGCTCGCGCGGCTGCGTGACAATCAAAACTTCGATCCTGCCGGCTTACCCAAAACAATTATTGATACCACCACCACCATTAAACATGGTGATGTTACGCTGATCCTTGAACCCATGCCAGCCAGCCATACCGACGGCGATCTGCTGATATGGTTCCCAGAGCAAAATATTGTGCATATGGGCGACTTACTGTTTCAAGGGCGCTTTCCATTTGTCGATTTCAACAATGGCGGTAATCTGCAGCAGTACATCGAAAATACCCGTTACGTGTTATCCAAAATTGATGACAACACCCAAGTCATTCCTGGGCACGGCGAGCTTACCAATAAAGCAGGCTTAGCGGCTGAGCTGGCCATGTTGGAACAGACACTGGCATTAGTCAGCGCCATGCGTGCTGAAGGCCTCACTGAAGAACAGATGCTGGAACGTGGTTTGGGTGAGCAGTTTAACAACTGGCATTGGAACTTTATCACTGAAGCGCGCTGGATCAGAACACTCTATCAAGCGACCACGCCCTTATGATTAGACTGTGCGGTGTTGCTAACCTGTTACAGAATCTGTACTGGGCTTTATTAAGCGGTTTAGCGGTAATCGGCTTTGAAGTATCTGCGCAGCAAACCCCGTTGCAGCCCAGGAAACCCGTACAGTTTCAAATCTCTAAATTGGCGGCGCATGACGGTAACGAAATACTGCTGCAAGATGGCAGCCGTTGGCGCACCAATATGCAACTTTTTGGCTTACCTGATACACCCTTAGTGATTTATGGCAGTAATTTGCGCTCTGGCAGTAATACCTTGATGCTCAATGGCTTTAGCCTTAGCGCAAATTATAAAGCCGGTGAATTGAACGCTCGCTCGGGATTTCAGCTAACCTTACTGCAGAACAGTGCTGACGGCAAACGACTGCGGTTAACTGACAACCTTGTAGCTAGTGTGCTAGATAGCGATCGTAGCTTTAGCCGTAACTGGGCTGCTAATAGCGAGGTTATTGTTAGCGCCGACTTTCGTACCTTATTACATCTCCCCAGCTTACAACAGGTAGCTGTGCATATCAGTTTAACCAAAGCCCCTTAAGGTAGCCTATCGCTAAATAGCAGGCTTTTATCGTCTGACTATTTTTGGTTTCGGCTTACTTTTTACTTGTGTTCAGCCACTGGCAAAGTATCATTACTGCTTTTAGAAGCAGAGGGCTTTCCCTCACCCCATTGCACGCTCGGGAGTTGTTTGCATGACGCACGCCGTAATAAAAGATGTGTTAGCCGGTCGTTACGCCATCGGCGAAAAGATCACTGTAAAAGGGTGGATCCGCACCCGTCGAGATTCCAAAGCCGGGATCTCATTTTTAGCCGTTCATGACGGCAGTTGCTTTGATGCGGTTCAGGCGGTTGCGCCTGCTGAGTTAGCAAATTATGAAACTGAAATCAAAAGACTCACTACCTCTTGCTCAGTGATTGTAAGCGGTGTAGTTGCACAATCAGAAGGTCAAGGTCAGGCCTTTGAGATTCAAGCTGAGCAGGTTGAAATTGTGGGTTGGGTAGAAAACCCAGACACTTACCCCATGGCACCGAAACGCCATAGTATGGAATATTTACGTGAACACGCTCACTTACGTGCTCGCACCAATATTATGGGTGCGGTAACACGGGTGCGTCACTGTTTAGCGCAAGCTATTCATCGCTTTTTCCATGAACAAGGCTACTTTTGGATCAGCACTCCTATTATCACGGGTTCGGATACCGAAGGTGCAGGCGAGATGTTCCGCGTCAGTACTTTAGATTTACAAAACCTGCCGCGAGACGACAAAGGCGCCATCGATTTTAGCCAAGATTTCTTTGGCAAAGAAACCTATTTAACGGTATCAGGCCAGCTTAACGGCGAAACCTACGCTTGCGCCATGTCAAAAATTTATACTTTTGGCCCGACCTTTAGAGCGGAAAACTCGAATACTAGCCGCCATTTAGCGGAGTTTTGGATGATCGAGCCAGAAGTGGCTTTTGCAGAACTCAAAGATGTCGCACAACTGGCAGAAGATTTATTGAAATATGTACTGAAAGCCGTGCTTACTGAACGTGCCGATGATATGGCCTTTTTTGCTGAGCGCATTGATCCCAAAGCCATTGAGCGCTTAGAGCAAGTGGTAAACTCTAGCTTTGTGCGGATGGACTATACCGACGCCATTGAAATTCTGAAAAACTGCGGTAAGAAGTTTGAATACCCTGTGGAATGGGGTGTGGATTTAC
>CAZNXI010000282.1:0-2924 GCA_964577005.1 uncultured Rheinheimera sp. | reverse complement strand
GTTAATCTGTCAAAACGCACCTCTGGCGGCGTATCTAATACGGCTAAGTCATTAAGATCACGCAGGCGAAACGCTTCGTTTTCAGGTATCGCTGGTATATCCATAACATTCTCCGCCAAATAATGAGGTTCGTACTTAGATATTCCCGCTATATGCACTAAATTCTGTAATCTTTACCCATCAGATTTAGCACCTCAATAAGGCGCAAACTAACTTCATCTAACGAGACAATTTGTTTCACACAACCTGTTTTAATCGCTTCTTGTGGCATACCAAAAATAAGTGAACTGGCTTCATCTTGCGCCATAGTAAAGCCGCCCTGCTCGGCAATGCTACGAATGCCTGCAGCGCCATCCTTACCCATACCGGTAAGAATAACGGCCAACGCATTAGCACCTACCGCCTCAGCTACCGATTGAAACATCACATCAACAGAGGGTTTATGGCCAGATACCCTGGGGCCATCCGTTAATTCAATCCGGTAATCAGCACCACTGCGCACTACAGTTAAATGTTTGTCTCCCGGCGCTAAATAAGCATGCCCCGGCACAATACGCTCCCCCCCTTGCGCCTCCAACACCGTTATCCGACATAACCCATCAAGCCGCCTGGCGAAACTGCTGGTAAAACCTGGCGGCATATGCTGGGTTATGACAATACCCGGGCTATCAACCGGCATTTCAGTTAGCACTGCCTTAATGGCTTCAGTACCGCCGGTAGAGGCGCCAATTGCAATAATCTTTTCGGTTGTTTTAAAGCGTAAGCTAGCGGTTTTTTTCGGCTGGCACTTGGCAACTCCGGAAAGCTTTGCTATCGCTGCAGCTTTAATTTTTGCAACAATATCAAGCCGGTATTCTTCAATACCACGGGCAATATCCAGTTTTGGTTTGGCTAAATAATCAACAGCTCCTAACTCCAACGCGCGCAAGGTAACGTCGGCGCCTTGTTCGGTAAGGCTGGAAATCATTACTACGGCAGTGGGCCGCGCTTTCATTAGCTTTTCTAGAAATGTCAGGCCATCTACTTTAGGCATTTCTACATCCAGCGTGATCACATCAGGCCGATGAAGATTCACCAGGTCACGCGCCACATAAGCATCACCGGCTGCCCCGACCAACATAAAATCAGGTTCGCTGCGAATAATTTCACTGAGTAAACTGCGGATCAAGGCAGAGTCGTCAACCACCAAAACTTTAATCATCAAACAGCTCCACATCCTGCTGAATGTTGTGCGCTGGTTTATTGCGCAGCTGCATACGATAAGCGCTTTCTCTATCCATAATGGTGTTGTTGTGTAGCGACTTAATTTTTCTGATTAGCACCTGGCCGCTATCGGGAAAGAAATATACTTTCCGCGGATAAACATCGAGTAAATCCTGTGCTACCAGGGGTATGCGCTCAAGCTTTAAATAGTCCAACACGAACTCAGCATTACGCTCTCCCACATTTATTGCGGTAAAGCCTTTAAGTACATTGCCGCCACCAAACACCTTGGCTTCAAGATGCTCGCGCCTGGCGCCTAACTTGATTAAATGGTTAATTAAAATTTCCATGGCATAAGCACCATAGCGGGCAGACTCAGACAAAATATTGTCCTGGCCGCTGCCGTCATTAGGTAATAAAAAATGGTTCATGCCAGCAATACCTGTCACGCGATCACGAATACACGCAGATACACAAGAACCCAACACCGTCACAATTAACGTATCTGACTTAGTGGCGAAATACTCCCCGGGCAAAATTTTTATTGCTTCACGATCAAAATGGCGATCAAAGTAACGATTGGGCGCCACATGAATATTATCGGTATCAAACTCGGCCATTAGCGCTCCCTTTTCAAATTAGGCGTATAGGTGGTATGGCCGGCTGATTTTACTAAATGGGTTGCACTGGAAAAGTTTTCGGAATGCCCTGCAACATATAAACCCTCGGGCACTATCAGATTTACCATGCGCTCCAAAATAGTGAGTTGAGTGGGTTTATCAAAATAAATCATCACATTGCGACAAAAAATAATATCAAAAGGTCCCCGCAGGTCCCACTTAGGGGCAAGTAAGTTCAGCTGTCGAAACTGCACCATCTTTTGTAATTCTGGCACCACTTTCACCATCCCTTCTTTACTACCTTTACCTCGATGAAAAAACTGTTTGCGCCGCCGTTCATCTAAGCCACTAATACGCTCAGCGGCATACACCCCAGTTTTGGCTTTTTGCAGCACCTGACTATCAATATCCGAGGCAATAATTTGCACCGGCGCATCAAAAGCACCAAAGGTTTCTGCCACCACCATTGCGATTGAGTAAGGTTCCTCTCCGGTACTGCTTGCCGCACACCAAATACTCTTGGTCTGAGGGTGTGATTTAAGATAGTGCGCTAAAATCTCAAAATGATGCGGCTCCCGAAAAAACGAGGTGAGGTTAGTGGTAAGCGCATTAATAAATTGCTCGGTTTCCGCACCATGTTTTTGCAAATAACTCAAATATTCCTGAAAGCTGTTTAACTTTAACGCGCGTATTCTGCGCGCTAAGCGGCTATACACCATAGAGTCTTTGCTATCAGCTAACTTGATACCCGTTAGCTGATGCAATATTCGTCGCACAGCATCAAAATCAGCGCGATCAAAACTAAACTCCTTTTCAGAGCGGGCCGAAGAACTGCTTAGAAGCTCTCCCATTCGTCCTCGTCTGACTTGGTAGGTTTAAGTAATTTACCGGCGGGCTTAGCCAATGGCTTGGTTGCTGTTTTTGCAGCTGGCGCTTTTAACTGCTTTTTGGGGGCAGCGATGGCTTTTTTCACATGCCGCATAGGCTCGTCGTCTAAGGTAAAGCGCGCGACACTGGTAGCTAGTTGTTCAGATTGCGACAATAAGCTCTCTGCCGCCGCGGCGGCTTCTTCTACTAGCGCGGCATTTTGCTGAGTCATTT
>CAZNXI010000281.1:0-2940 GCA_964577005.1 uncultured Rheinheimera sp. | reverse complement strand
ATCGCCCCTTAGTGATTCCAACAGGTAAAAAAGTCCGTTTCTTAATGACCTCCGATGACGTTATCCACTCTTGGTGGGTGCCTGCTTTTGCCATTAAAAAAGACGCGAACCCAGGATTTATCAATGAAGCTTGGACGCGCGTTGATGTACCGGGTATTTATCGTGGCCAATGTGCAGAGTTGTGCGGTAAAGATCATGCTTTTATGCCTATTGTAGTGATAGCAAAAGAGCCTGCCGATTATTACGCCTGGATTACTGCTGAGGAAACTCGCCTAGCCGCGGCGAAAGCTGCCGAGCGTGAATTGCTGGCAATGAATATGCCTATGGACGAGTTAATGAGAACGGGTGAACAAGTTTATCAAGGTTGGTGTGCGGCATGCCATCAGGCAACTGGCGCAGGCTTGCCAGGTATTTTCCCTGCGATCAAAGGCAGTCAGTTAGTGCTAAATGATCGCGCCGCCCATATCGACATTATCGTAAACGGTAAATCTGGCACTGCCATGCAAGCCTTTGGTAAGCAGCTCAGTTTAAAAGAACTCGCCGCAGTCATTACTTATACCCGTAATGCATTTGATAACAACACCGGTGACACCGTGCAAGCTGCCGATGTGTTCGCTGTTCAGCAAGGCAAGGGAGAATAACGGATGTCAGCTATCACCTCAGAACATGATGATCATGCGCATGATCACAAACCCAGCGGTATAAAACGCTGGCTATTTACCACTAACCACAAAGATATCGGGACCATGTACCTGATTTTCGCGCTGGTTATGTTCTTCACTGGCGGTGCCATGGCGATGGTGATCCGGTTAGAGTTATTTCAACCGGGTATGCAATTTGTCGAGCCACAGTTTTTTAACCAAATGACCACAGTGCATGGCCTGATCATGGTATTTGGTGCGGTGATGCCCGCCTTTACTGGCCTCGCAAACTGGATGATCCCGATTATGATTGGGGCGCCGGATATGGCGTTACCACGGATGAATAACTGGAGTTTTTGGATCCTCCCTTTTGCGTTTTTAATTCTGATTTTGAGTCTGTTTATGCCGGGTGGCGGCCCAGATTTTGGTTGGACTTTCTATGCGCCACTCTCTACCACCTACAGTAATGACAGTACTGCTTTGTTTGTATTCGCCGTTCATATTATGGGGATCTCCTCCATTATGGGCGCGATTAATGTCATTGTGACCATTTGGAATATGCGCGCACCCGGTATGACGTGGATGAAAATGCCTTTGTTTGTTTGGACATGGTTTATTACGGCATTTTTATTAATTATGGTCATGCCTGTGTTAGCCACGGTGGTGACTATGGTGCTCACGGATAAATATTTTGGTACCAGCTTTTTTGATGCGGCTGGTGGTGGCGATCCGGTACTGTTTCAACACATTTTTTGGTTCTTTGGTCATCCAGAAGTGTACATTATGATCTTACCTGCTTTTGGGATTATCTCGGCTATTGTACCGACCTTTGCCCGTAAACCGCTATTTGGCTATGCCTCTATGGTATATGCCACTGCCAGTATTGCGGTGTTATCCTTTTTGGTATGGGCGCATCATATGTTTACAACGGGTATGCCGGTGTTCGCAACCTTATTTTTTATGTATGCGACCATGCTGATAGCCGTACCCACAGGTGTTAAAGTGTTCAATTGGGTCGCGACCATGTGGCGCGGTGCCATGACCTTTGAAGTACCAATGATGTTTGCTCTGGCCTTTATTGTGCTCTTTACGATTGGTGGTTTTTCCGGGCTGATGTTGGCGATCACACCCGCTGATTTTCAGTATCACGACACCTATTTTGTGGTAGCGCATTTTCACTATGTCTTAGTGTCTGGAGCGGTGTTTTCTATTATTGCTGCCGCTTATTATTGGTTACCTAAGTGGACAGGCTACATGTACGACGAACGTTTAGGTCAGCTGCATTTCTGGTGTTCGTTGATTTCAGTGAATCTGTTATTTTTTCCAATGCATTTTGTCGGTTTAGCCGGCATGCCGCGACGGATCCCAGACTATGCACTGCAATTTGCTGACTTTAATGCGTTTATTAGTGTGGGTGGCTTTCTGTTTGGGTTATCACAGCTCATTTTTGTCTGGGTAATCGTGAAGTGCGCGCGCGGCGGTGAAAAAGCCACCGCTCAAGTATGGGAAGGTGCCGAAGGCTTAGAATGGGAAATTCCATCTCCTGCGCCTTATCACACCTTTGATACGCCACCCGTAATTAAGTAAGGGGCTTAACCATGTCTACACATAAAAGCTTAGTAGGCAAATTAGTCGCAATTACGTTGTTAATGTTCGGCTTTGGCTACGCTTTGGTACCGCTGTATGAGGTATTTTGCGAAGTGACGGGGCTTAACGGTAAAACATCGGATACCCCTGCTGTGATGTTAGTAGATGGTGTTGATACCAGTCGGGAAGTGACTATCGAGTTTTTAGCTCGGCCAAATAAAGATATGCCTTGGATTTTCAAACCGGAAGTGCGCCGTATGACGGTGCACCCCGGCGAAGTTCATGTTATGAATTATTTTGCAGAAAATCCCACAGCACAGCTGATTGTTGGTCAAGCTGTGCCTTCCGTATCGCCAGGTCAGGCGGCTCTTTTTTTACACAAGATTGAATGCTTTTGTTTTACCCAACAACAATTGGCTGCGGGCAATAATATGTTAATGCCTGTGCAGTTCTATGTTGACCCCGCGCTGCCCGCGCACTTCAGTACGATCACGCTGAATTACACTTTGTATGATGTGACAGCGAATTGGCAACCGGGTACGCAACTTGAGAAAATTGGGGAATAAAATGACTAAAACGTACGAAAAATATTATGTCCCAGCGCAAAGCCCTTGGCCAATAGTGGGCGCTGTAGCCCTATTTTGTATTGCCTTTGGTGCCGGACACTATGTGATTGACATGTCAAAACAGCAAAGTGGCTTTGGCGGTTGGT
>CAZNXI010000280.1:1450-2953 GCA_964577005.1 uncultured Rheinheimera sp. | reverse complement strand
CGGGTTATCAGCCTGCGGCATTTAGAGAGTTAGTTCGTGCTGATCTAGCAACCTCACAAATGATGCAAGCATTGATAGGCAGCGAGTTTGGTTTGGCATCTGAAATTAATGCCTTATTAGCACTTCAACAGCAAACGCGTGATCTAAAATATTTTACTATCCCAGCAGCGCGTTTTGCCGATGCCATAGAAATTACTGACGCTAAATTAGAAACCTACTATCAAGATAATATTGAACGCTTTATGACACCAGAGCAAGTTGCGGTGGAGTACGTAGAGCTTTCTGCTGCTGCATTAGCAGAAGATATTGAGGTGACTGAACAGCAAATTGCGGAGTACTACGAGACGAATAAAGCCCGTTTTGGTACCGCAGAGCGCCGTGAAGTGTCGCATATTATGCTAGAAAGTGCGAAGGAGGATAGCGAAGTTGCAGCCAAAGCCGCTGCCCTGTTAGCTGAATTAGAAAATGGTGCTGATTTTGCTGAGTTAGCCAAGACACATTCAGCGGATACATTTTCAGCTGAAAATGGTGGTGCTTTAGGTCAATTAGTCGCGGGTGAGATCGATCCTACTTTTGAAGCTGCTGCCTTTGCCTTAACCGAGCAGGGGCAGTTATCTGCGGTAGTAAAGAGTGAGTTTGGTTATCATATTATTAAACTGACGACATTTGAGCCTGCTGTTACACAGCCACTCGCTGAAGTAGCAACAGAGATTGCTGCCATGATGAAAGCCGAGCAAGCTACAGCGTTATTTTATGATTTACAGCAACGTTTGGCCCAGGTCGCTTTTGAACAGCCGGATAATCTGGATGAAGCTGCTGAGGTTATTGCTGCTGAAATTCAGCAAACCGCTTTATTTAGCAGAGCAACGGCACCAGGTGTGCTAGCTACCCCAGCCATTTTAAATCGGCTATTTGATGCCAACTTCATTGCCGAGCAGTTAAATAGTGATGTGCTTGAATTGTCTCGAGAGCATGTTGTGGTGGTGCGGATAAAAGAACATTTACCTGCTCGCACTCAGCTGTTAGACGAAGTGAAAGAGCAAGTGACGGCGGCAGTGCGTCAGGAAGTGCTTGCAGCGCAAGCTAAAGACTTTGCTACAGCGTTACTAGCCAAGCACTCCGATATCGCTGCGATGGCGGCAGAAGTCGATGCAGAGGTGGTTGAAAGTACTGCGACGCCACGTTTTGGTGGTAGCTTAGCGACGGAAATCAGAGCAAAAGCCTTTGCCATGCCAAAACCTGCAGCAGGACAATCCAGTCTAGATCTGGTTCAGTTGTTAAATAGTGATATGGTAATAGTGGCAGTGACTGCTGTTACTGATGCTGAAATTAGCAGCGTACCGGATGCGGGTCAGTTAGAAGCTATTGCTCGCCAACAGGCTGAGCAGCATTATCAGGCATTATTGGCAAACTTGAAGTCTGAAGCAAAAATAAGCCGCCAATTACGTAATACTTTTACGGCGGATGATTTTTAAGCTGCTTTAAGTTTTCTATCCACTTAAA
>CAZNXI010000280.1:0-1440 GCA_964577005.1 uncultured Rheinheimera sp. | reverse complement strand
ACACCGGTTTAACTCTGTTCGTGAATTGAACAAGCCGCTTAAGCTAAGACCCTATGTTGCTATAAGGCGCTATTAATGAGCTTCTTGGTATAATCGTGAACGGGTTGCGCAAAGACCTCTGCGGTGACACCACTGTCAGCCATTTTACCCTGGTGAAGAACCAGCATATCATCACTAATATGTCGGACTAATTGCAGGTTATTGGTGATTAGCAAATACGCTAAGCCTTCATTTTGTTGGAGTTCCAACAACAGATTGACAATTTGCGCCCGCAAAGAGGGATCGAGCGCTGTCAGCGCTTCATCCAGGATCAGTAATTTCGGGTCTAAAATTAATGCTCTAGCTAACGCCACCCTTTGTAGTTGGCCACCCGAAAACATATGTGGATAGAATTCTGCGTGCTCATCAAGTAACCCTAATTGCTTTAACGTTTTGCGAATTTTAGTGCGACGTTGTTCAGCATCTAAAATGGTACTAAAGCGTAAAACATCTTCCAGCATTTGCCCGACTTTTTGTAACGGATTAAGTGAACGGCCTGCGTCTTGAAAGATAAAGCGGATGACATGATTGTACTTTTTGAAGTTACTGAATTCTATTGGCTGCCCCGATAATCGAATGATGCCACTATCTGGCTTTTCAATACCGACTAATAATTTAGCCAGCGTGCTTTTGCCTGAGCCTGTTTCTCCAACAATGGCGAGTGTTTTTCCTGTGTGTAAGGAAAAGCTGATATGTTGTAGAGCAACAATTTTTTTCCGAGTTAATCCGCGTTGCTTGTAATAAATCTTTCCAAGATCATTAACTTCTAATAAAGCGTTCATGCATCATCTCGGTTAAGTAGTGGGAAATGACAACTGTAGTAATGGTTTTGTAGTCGATCTAAGCTGGGCGTTTTAACACACTCTTTGCGCGCATTTGGACAGCGCGGCCCCAGACGGCAGCCTATCGGCAAGTGTTGTAACGTCGGAATACTGCCTGGTAGTGCGTATAACGGTGTTTTAGGTAGTAATTCTGGCTGGAATTCCGGCACACTCTTGATTAAAGCATGTGTATAGGGATGAAAAGGGTGTTTTAGAATGGCGGCTGTATCGCCACTTTCCACTAATTGCCCACAGTACAAGACGCTCAAGTTTTGGGTATAGCGTGCAACGCTTTCCAGCTCATGGCTAATCAGCAGTACCGCCATGCCTTTTAGTTGATTAAAGCTCGCTAACAGCCGGAACAGTTGCGCTTGGGTAGTACTTTCCAGTGCGGTAGTGGGTTCATCAGCGATCAGTAATTTGGGGTTTTTGGCAATCGCCATGGCGATCATGACTTTTTGGCAAATCCCTTCTGATAACTGGTAGGGGTAACTTTGCATAATGTTCTGATGATCGCGGATCCCTACTTTATGCAGCAGAGCAATGGCTTTTTTCTTGCGCAAAAATGGCTTTTGCCACC
>CAZNXI010000279.1:0-2966 GCA_964577005.1 uncultured Rheinheimera sp. | reverse complement strand
GCAAGGGGTGCAGGTTGACGTCTGTGCGCTGTACTTACCGAATAAAACCGGTGAAAAAACCTTAAAAACCGGTGTTGGCACAGCAAAACCGCCACAAATTGCCGCAAAAATGCTAAATGACAAAGTAAAAACCTTTAGCTTTTAAGTCACACAAGGCCGCTATAGTGTAGTAGCAATAACCTACCCAACTGCACTAATACGGTTTTAAGGAGTAACACATGGAACTTGATCCGCTACTACTCTCCCGCATTCAATTTGCTTTTGTTGTTTGCTTTCACGCCATTTTTCCGGTCTTTACCATTGGCCTCGCCAGTGCAATTGCCGTGTTAGAAACCCTGTCCTTTCGCACCGGTAACCCAATGTGGCAACGCCTATCCAAATTCTGGATCCAGGTGTTTGCCGTGGTCTTTGGGATGGGCGTGGTCTCCGGTATCGTAATGTCATTTCAGTTTGGCACAAACTGGAGTAACTTTTCTTATGCGACCGCCAACTTTTTGGGGCCAGTGCTGAGTTACGAGGTGGTCACTGCCTTTTTCTTAGAAGCGGCGTTTTTAGGTGTGCTGTTATTTGGCCGCGATAAAGTACCACAAGGCGTGCACTTATTTGCCGCCATTATGGTGGCCTTAGGCACCTTTATTTCCTCGTTTTGGATTTTATCGGCTAACTCCTTAATGCAAACGCCGGACGGCTTAGAACTGCGTAACGGCATGTACCATGTCATCTCGTGGAGTGACGCCTTATTTACCGCCTCCTTTACCTATCGCTTTATCCATATGGCGTTGGCCTCTTTTTTAACCGCTGCCTTAGTGGTAGCCGGTGTTAGCGCCTGGTTCTTACTACAAAAACGCGAAGTTGAAGCAAATCGCAAAGCCTTATCTATTGCGCTATGGACCTTGCTGTTACTTGCTCCACTGCAAGCGGTAGTCGGTGATTTTCACGGTTTGAATACGCTAAAACATCAACCGATGAAAGTGGCCGCGATGGAAGGCAACTGGCAAACCCGTGAAGGGGTGCCGCTGCTGCTATTTGCTATTCCGGATCAAGCTGAGCAAAAAAATCACTTTGAAATTGGCATCCCTAAAATGGCCAGCTTTATCTTAACCCACGATTGGGATGGGGTTGTACCGGGATTAAATGAAGTGCCTGTTGCCGAACAGCCACCGGTGTTTATTGTGTTCTGGTCGTTTCGTATTATGGTTGGCTTAGGCTTACTGATGATTGCGGTTGGGCTGTGGGGCTTGGTACTGCGCTACAAAGGGCGCTATTACCAATCGCCGCTGTTTTTACAAACCTTACGTTTAATGAGTATTTCCCCCTTTATTGCGGTACTGGCTGGCTGGGTCGTCACCGAAGTCGGTCGTGCGCCTTGGCTGATTTACGGCCAAATGACCCACGCTGAGGGTTTAACCCCCTCGCTGACCGGCGGTATGGCACTCTTTACCCTTATTGGTTATGTGGTGGTGTATAGCTTGGTGTTTAGCGCTGGTGTGTATTACTTATTAAAAGTGTTTAAAGGCGGCTTAGAAAAAGCCAACGCGCCACACGAAATGGACGAAATTGAACGCCCGATGCGGCCGTTTTCTGCTGCGCATGTTAGTTTAGAGGGAGATAAGTAATGGAACAGCCATTTGATTTAACCCTAATTTGGGCCGGCATTATTGCCTTTGGTGTGATGATGTATGTGCTGATGGATGGCTTTGACTTAGGCCAAGGCATTTTGTTTCCTTTTGCGCCAACAGAGCATCATCGTGATGTGATGATGAACTCAGTCGCCCCGGTGTGGGATGGTAACGAAACCTGGTTGGTGTTAGGCGGTGCCGGTTTACTGGCAGCCTTTCCGCTGGTGTATTCGGTGTTTTTGCCAGCACTGTATATCGGGGTGTTTTTACTGCTCGCCGGTTTAATCTTTCGTGGGGTGGCGTTTGAGTTTCGCTTTAAAGCCAAAACCTCGCGTTATTTATGGAATTGGGCCTTTGCCGGTGGCTCTATTGTCGCCTCTTTTGCGCAAGGTGCGGTAGTAGGTGCTTACATTCAGGGCTTTAAAACTGAGAACTTCCGTTATGTTGGCGGCGCTTTAGATTGGCTAACACCTTTTACGGTGATCACCGGGATTGGCTTGGTCGCTGGCTACGCCTTACTCGGTGCAACCTGGCTGATTATGAAATCGGAAGGTGAAGTACAGCAATGGGCTTATAAAGTCGCTCCGCGTTTACTGCTGGCTGTATTGGTAGTGTTTGCGGTGATCAGCGTTTATACCCCGTTCGTCGATCCACGAGTGATGGCGCGCTGGTTTGACAGTATTTCGATCCTGTGGGTATTACCGGTGCTAGCCTTGTACTGTGCTTGGGTTATTTATCAATCCTTGAAAAAGCAACGTGAAGGCACGCCCTTTGTGGCAACCATGGGACTGTTTTTATTCACATATTTAGGTTTACTCGCTAGCAAATGGCCCTATATGGTGCCGCCAGATTACACCCTATGGGATGCAGCCTCGGCCTATGAATCACAGTTATTCTTGTTATTGGGCTTCTTATTCGTGATCCCAATAGTACTGGCTTATACCGCTTGGACTTACTGGGTATTTCGCGGCAAGGTAAAACAAGGTGGATACCATTAAGTGAGCAATAACCCTGCGAGCGCGCCAGCGGCGTTGTTCCAATCTGTCACTAGCGGCGCAGCCTTACTGGTTGCGCTGCGGCAGCTGCAACAACAGCGCTTACGCTGCAGTGTGGCGGCGGGGCTCGCTGCCACACTGCTGCTGATCGGCGCTTGGTATCTTATCGCGGTGTTAGTCCAGCAGGTCATTCAGCATGGGCATAGCTCACTGGCTATGCTAAGTTGGGTAAGCCCGCTAACAA
Organism: uncultured Rheinheimera sp.; assembly: GCA_964577005.1. Classification (GTDB taxonomy): domain Bacteria; phylum Pseudomonadota; class Gammaproteobacteria; order Enterobacterales; family Alteromonadaceae; genus Alishewanella. The sequence continues at coordinate 108 of CAZNXI010000279.1, read as the reverse complement.
TAATGCTACTGCTGGTATTACGTGCTGGTTGTCTCTATTTGCAAGAGCGTTTGGCCCAAACTGCCAGCCAGCAGCTAAAACGGCAATTACGTCAACAGTTACTTACCC
>CAZNXI010000278.1:2368-2973 GCA_964577005.1 uncultured Rheinheimera sp. | reverse complement strand
TTGGTATTTCGGGTGCTGGCGTAAAAACGCTGCCATATTGCTAATTAGCAAAGAGCGCGATTGCTGCTGGCGGAATTTAGCCAGTAGCTCCACTAGCCGTTTTTGCACTTCTAACAAACTACTATGGTGTGAGCTTAACTGGCTTTGTAGCTGGCTAACCAACAGTTTACGTAAATGGTTATTACCTTCAGATAGCTCAATTAACTCGGTAAAGTCGAGTAAATCCAGGCCATCCAGTAAGCGGCGTAATTGCTTTTGCGCCCGTTCGTTTTCGCGAATTTTATCATCCAGGCTGCTAACAAAACCAAAGTCGCTATTCAGCCGGTGCCAGAGGCTGTCGATGGCTTCTTCAAACTGGCCGCTTAAATCATGCACATGCTCGGTCAGGCGTTGCAGCTGTAGCTCGGCCACGCTGTAATCGCCCTTATACTGGGCATCACGATAGGCTTGTACCCGGTTACGAATTTGCTCCAGCTTTTCCGCCACGTCAGCATTAATCTGCCGGCGGTTTTCATCGGCAACCATACTGGCAATCAGCTCGCTGACTAACGGGCGCAGCGCCAAAGGCTGTTGTTCGTCTGGCCGCCATAAAATCCGGGCGGCAA
>CAZNXI010000278.1:1725-2358 GCA_964577005.1 uncultured Rheinheimera sp. | reverse complement strand
CTTCGCTAAAGGCACTTTCATCAATAAAGCCATCTAAGTAACCCTGCATCAGCTGTTTATGGTGCTTGCCGAGTAACGCTAAGCGCTCGGCACCAATGCTAAAGAGGTTAGAGGCGGTATTGGCAGAATCTAACGGTGCCATTAGAGCAGCGCCTCTTGCGTCGGGGTATCCTCAACCGGCAGATGTTCTTCATCACGAATAAAACGAATAACATCAATCAGATAATCAATTTTCCCGGTAACGATGTAGTACTGGCGCTCGGCATGCGGTTGCAGTAAATAACCGTGCTCTTTTAAGCGGCGGAAAATTTGTTTTACCTGGCTATCGAGCTGCTCGCTTTGGCTGTTAAAAAAGCGATCGCTAGCCAGCTGGCTTAAGCGCTGACGCAAGCTTTGGTTATCTTCAGTGCGTAGCACAAATTCCTGTAGCTTAATTGTGTCACCCGCGGTTAAGGCGCTATCGCGGCCCATGGTTTCTTGCACCAGTTGCAGCCATTCCAGCAAGGGTAATAAGGATTGCACTGTTAGCGCAAACTGGCTGCTGAGTTGTTCGCGGGCGGCTTTGTTCAGCTCATGGTAGCCCAGGAAAAATACCGTATTGTCGTCATTGCTAACCAGGCGCCGGTTTAACGG
>CAZNXI010000278.1:0-1715 GCA_964577005.1 uncultured Rheinheimera sp. | reverse complement strand
AATACACGCTGTGATCATCATTGCTGACTAACCGCCGATTCAGCGGCCGCAGATAATGGTTAATATCCTGCTGGGTTTGCTCCAAACTTAAATGCCGGTAGGCATCTTCGTCGGTAATCTTACAAATAAAGTCACCGGCCAGCAGGCGCTCGAGTAAAGGTCCGTGTTGTAACATTAGCTTGCCTCCTGCTGTTTCTGGGCTAAGCGCTCGGCTAAGCGACTGACTTTGGGTTGAATACGTTTGAGCTGGCGCTTGGTGGGATCTTGCTGGCTGGGCTCAATTAAATAGCGATGCTGGAACAGCATTAACACATCTGACTCTGGGTTCGGGAAGGCACCGACAATCACAATATGATTGCTGCTACAGGCCGTAAACAGCTTTTCAACGTTGTGATAGGCTAGGGTGCCAATTTCATCGATGGGCCAGTGAATGGTTACCTTGGCGTCGCCACGCAGTAAGCGGGTAAAGGCCAGTAAGTACTTACATAAAATCAGGTAAGCCATACCGTGGCTGGACGATTCCAGCAATTGCCGATCGTTTTTAATCACTAGCTCTGAGCCGCCTTCGCTTAAATGCAGCTCTAAACGCAGCAGCGATTCAATAGTGTATTGCTCGTCGGCGCGTAATAACTCGACCACATCGGCCAGCGCATTCAGGTATTGCTCAGAGGGTAGGGCTTTACCCGACGCCCCCCAATCATCATACAACTTGGCGAAATGCTTAAGCGGCTGCCAAAAGCCCAGCTCATCGATGGTGGATAAAATCCGCACTTCGGATTTGCTAATGCCTTCCAGCACTAAGTCATCGGCCACTGCTTCACTTAAGCGGCGGCTTTGCAGCGCAATACGGCGGTTAATATCGCTAAAGACCGTAAAGAATTTCTTCAGATCACCGCCGATATTCTCGCCCATTTCCAGCAATTGCTGCTGTTGGCCTTTTAAGATCTCCAGCAGGTTTTGCAAAATCGGCAATTGCTGGCGTTTACCGGCGTAGTCTGGCAATTTGCGTTTTTCGTGCTCTAAGCGATCTAAAAACTCTGGGCCGGCATCTTTACTCAGCCCGCTTTCAAATTGCTCTAACGCCAGTTTGAGGGCGCTATCCAATTTGCTGCGCTGCTCTAAGGCTTCATTGGCGCGGGATAGCCGTTCAATACTATCGGCCGAGCTTTGCAAGGTGGCAGGGTTAACGCTGGCCAGATGCAACTCGAGCAGTTTAGCGAGCACCGGTTTTAATTGCAGCAGCAATTGTTCGGCTTGGGTCATTAGCTCTTGCTGCTGACGTTTTTGCTCTTCCAGCTTTTTCTGCTGGTTGCTGTAATCGGTTTTTAATTGCTCCAGCGCCTGCTTAATGCTGCGTTGCTGTTGCTTCAGCTCGGTTTCCTGTGCCAGCAATTGTGGCCGCAGTTGTTGCCAATCCAGCGAGATAAACTTCTGCCAGGCCGTTAGTTCGTCTTGGCGGTTTTCGGTGGCTTTAATCTCGGCTTTTAACTGATCTTGCTTCTGTTTTAACTCGGTTAAGCGCCGTGGATCAATACCTTTGGCCGACAGCTCTTCGTTAAAGGCTTGCTGCAGTTCTTTAATTTGGTTTTTATTGTCTTCGCGTTTATGTTCTAACTGGCGCTCTAACTCATCAATTTGCTCATCAAATACTTGTAGCTCCGCCTGCCAGTCGGTTTTTAGCTCCATTTTCTGGTTATTGTGATCGTCTTTTAACG
>CAZNXI010000277.1:1615-2978 GCA_964577005.1 uncultured Rheinheimera sp. | reverse complement strand
ATCCTTAACTAGCATGCCATAGTAAAGAGGCAATCTAACTAGTCGCTCACTTTCCTGTGTTGTAAAAACATCATCGCTATGAAAACGGCTGTATTTAATACCAGCAGGTGCAGTATGAAGAGGTATGTAGTGAAACACTGCCATAATATCATTTTGCTTAAGGTGATTAATAAAAGCTGTTCTTTCATCGATTCCTTTCAGCTTAAGATAAAACATGTGTGCATTATGTTGGCAATGCTCAGGCTTGGTGGGTAATTGAACCAACCCCGCTTGTTCAAGTTCTTTAAATGCTTCGTAGTATTGTTTCCAGTTTTGAAGGCGACTTTGGTTAATCTCTTCTGCTTTTTCAAGTTGTCCCCATAAGTACGCTGCTTGCAGGTCACTCGGGAGAAAACTGCTGCCAATATCAACCCATGTATACTTATCCACCTGGCCGCGGAAAAACAGACTTCGATTAGTCCCTTTTTCACGAATGATTTCTGCCCTTTGCAAAAAGCGAGAATCATTGATCAGTAATAAGCCACCTTCACCACCACTGGTGTAGTTTTTGGTCTCGTGGAAACTAAATGCTCCGATATGACCAATAGTTCCTAGTGGTTTGCCTTTATAGCGACTCATCATGCCCTGAGCCGCATCTTCGATAACAAACAGATCGTGGCGCTCGGCGAGAGCCATAATGGTATCCATTTCGCAAGCCACACCCGCATAGTGCACAGGAACTATAGCTTTTGTCTTTGAGGTAATGGCAGCTTCTATTTTCAACTCATCAATATTCATGGTATCAGGACGAATATCAACAAAAACAATTTTCGCCCCTCTTAAGACAAAGGCATTAGCCGTGCTAACGAAGGTATAACTAGGCATGATAATTTCATCACCAGGACCGACATCAATCAGAAAAGCTGCCATTTCCAACGCAGCTGTACATGATGGCGTTAACAGAGCCCCTAAGCATCCTGTTGTTTCTTCAAACCAATCTTTACACTTTTTGGTGTATTTGCCATCACCACACATTTTCCCACTGCGCATGGCATCGAGCACATACTTATCTTCATTTCCCGTATAGGGTGGTTTGTTAAAAGGTATCATTGTTCAATCTCTTTTAAAAAAACATACTCTAATTCAAGCAGCGCTTTACTACGCTCTTTAAAACGCTTTGCAGGAATACCACAGTAAACCCCCCATGCGTTGGTGCTTTTTGTTACTAAAGACATCGCACCGACAGAACAGCCTTCAGCAATTATCACGCCGGGTAACACCATAGATCCTGCGCCAATAATAACTTGTTTTTCTAACACAACAGGCGCAAAGGTTTCTAGTTTATATTTTTTGGGAATAAGAGAGTTCACCATACTGGTACCTG
>CAZNXI010000277.1:816-1605 GCA_964577005.1 uncultured Rheinheimera sp. | reverse complement strand
AGACTGTGAAAAAATCTTTACACCATAAGCAAGAGTGCAAAAGTCAGCCAATACTATGCCAGGTTCACCACCTGCTAATAAGCACATTGGCGTGACGTGGCAGTAACTGCCTATGACCACTCTGCCAGAGAGTATACAAAAGTCATCTACGCGCGAACTATCACCGATCTCAATTAGCTCAGGATTATAGATAGCTGCTTTATCGCTGATTTTGACGTTTTTGCCTAACTTTTTAAAACCAATATCTGCTAATTGAATAGAGTTTAAATAAGCCATTTACACCTCAAAAATCAAGCTCCATTGTTTAGTAAGATTTTCAATAGAGAAGTATGTTTTTATACGCATTTTATTATTTTCAAGCAGCTCTGGCGTGCCTTTAGTAATTGCATCTTTTTCTATGTCATAGACCGTTAAGCCAATACTTTGCAAAAATGACCAATGAGTTACATCACTACGCAAATATACTGTTTTCCCCATACCTAACAAGGAAATAGTATTACCCATCGCCTGCTGCCTTTTATGGTTGAATATAGCGATATCCAGCGTATTCTGGAATTTTATGTAGTCATCTAAGGATAAGAGGGACATATACCTTGAAATCAACATTTACAAGTTTTTTTAGCTTTTCCAGAGCATCAAAGTGATTATTTGCTGGATCTGCAGAATTCCCAACCTGTATCCTGAGTTCTGGATTATAAGTTGAAGGTGTTTCACAATCTCTATATAAATTACTAGGGTACAAGGTGCACTCATGATAACTACCCTGGTTATCATACCAACGCCTTACAA
>CAZNXI010000277.1:0-806 GCA_964577005.1 uncultured Rheinheimera sp. | reverse complement strand
GCTCAATATCACCGGGAATATAAGTTACTAGATGACCAATCTTTTTAATGACACGACGTCTAACTAATTCACGCATATACCATTTTATAGATTTGTGTTTGGTTTCGTACAAATAGAGATCCGCCCCCCAAATCACCCAATAAATCTTGTTGCGTAACCAAGGCATGAGTAACAATATTAGTAGTATGTTGTTGTCAAAAAGTCCATGAATGATAACTTTATCGGCTTGCCGCATCTTAATAACAGCTAAAAGATAATGATGAGCTCTGTTAAAGAGCCCATTTTTTCCTATTCTAACATTTGAAATTTCTTTTAATCGTTCTTGCGCAATACCAGCGGTTAAATGGAAGTGATGTTTATCAAAACCAAAGCGCTCGTTAACAAATGCGACATAATCAGGAAGAAATTTTTCGCAACTAGATAAATGAAGCACTCTTGTCGACATTAATCACTTTTTCCCAAAGTAAATAAATATCGTCCATAGTCATTTTTCGACATGCCTTCTGCAATTTCTAATAGTTTTTCACTAGATAACCAACCGTTACTCCAAGCAATCTCTTCTAAACAAGCAATTTTAAAGCCTTGTCTATGCTCAACTGTTTGCACAAATGAGCTTGCCTCAATCAAGCTATCATGCGTGCCTGTATCCAACCAGGCAAACCCCCGCCGTAATAACTCGACATTTAAACGACCTTGTTTTAAATATTCATTATTGACACAAGTAATTTCTAATTCACCACGTGCTGATGGTTGAATATGTTTAGCAATATCGATTACATCGTTGTCATAAAAGTACAAGCCAGTTA
>CAZNXI010000276.1:0-3009 GCA_964577005.1 uncultured Rheinheimera sp. | reverse complement strand
CCAACTGGTCGTGTATTGCGGTGATAACATACCGCGCTTCATCGACCAGTCTTGTTTTATGCCCTGACTTGCAAACCAGACTTTACCTATACCACTGCCGTTAAGTTTGTCAATTACAGTCATAAGCGCTTTGCTTTGATAGCTTGGTGGTTCAGGTTCAAACAAGCTGCCTTGATATACACCTTCATCGTAAAAATCTGACAGCATCACTCCTGCTTTTGCGTAGCGATAACCGTCACGCCAGATCTTATCGAGTAGTTTTATAGCAAGACTTATAAAATCACGCGTGTCAGCACTCGGAGTCACAAGCGAAGAACTGATACTGTTTGAATAATATGGATCACGTTCTCTATCGCTGAATGGGCTTGTTCTCAGAAAAACACTAAATTGTTTAGCGACTTGTTGCTCTTTACGCAGTTTCTGGCAAGCACGACTGACATACTCGCTAATCGCTTCTTGCATCTGTTGTTTACAGATAATTCTTTCACCGAATGAACGTGAACTTACAATTTCCTTTTTGATTGGTGCTACTTGTTCCAGCTCTAAGCATGATTCACCGTTTAGCTCCTGCACGATACGTGATACCACAACTGAGAATTGCTGCCGCATAAAGGTAGGTTCAGCATTAGCTAGGTCGAGTACAGTATTAATACCGAGTTTGTTTAACTTAGCGGTTAGCTTGCTACCAATTCCCCATACTTCGCTAACAGGCAGCAAACTCATTAGTTTGCGCTGTCGTTCTCTACTTGTCAGATCTACAACACCGCCTGCTTTAGTCCACTTTTTAGCCGCGTGGTTCGCTAACTTGGCCAGTGTTTTAGTAGGGGCGATGCCAACACAAACTGTAATGCCTATCCATTGTTGAATCGTGCTGCGCACTTGCTGACCGAATTTAGTTAGGTCAACACAATTACTGACACCTGTCAGATCAAGAAATGCTTCATCAATAGAGTAGACTTCAATTGCTGGCGCGAGTTGCTCTAATGTCGTCATCACTCGTGCTGATAAATCAGCATACAGTGCGTAATTAGATGAGAAAGCCAGTAACTTACCGCTCTCTATGAGTTCACGTATCTGGAAAGCTGGCACACCCATTTTTATGCCGAGTGCTTTAGCCTCTTTTGAACGCGCTACAACGCAGCCGTCATTATTCGATAGCACTACAACAGCAACGTCTTTTATGTCTGGCCTAAACAGCTTTTCGCAACTCGCATAAAAGTTGTTGCAGTCGACCAGTGCAAAGCATTTAGATGTCATGTTCTTATGATATTTCGGACGATATTCGTCACTACGCCAAACAATTCAAATTCATCCGTTTCTTTGATAACGATTGTTTCATATGCTGGATTATGAGGTATCAGCTTTATGCAAGGACGTAAGCAAAGTTCTTTAACTGTGAACTCACGATTTATAGATGCCACAACAAAATCACCATGCTTTGCAGTTAGTGCGCGATCTACTATCAGAATGTCTTTGTCATAAATGCCTACACCTTTCATAGAATCACCACTTACCTTGACAAAAAAAGTGGCAGCAGGGTGTTTAATGCATAATTCGTTTAGATCTAATGTTCTCTCAACGTAATCCTGTGCGGGTGATGGAAAGCCTGCTGAAATTTTATGGCTGAAAAGTGGCAGTAAGATAGTGTTGCAAGACGATACTTGACCGAGTATTTCAACTGTCATATTACACCTCGATGTATGTATGGATATACAGTATAATGTAGTGGTCAACTAATTTTGGCCACATTGTTATAGCTAAGCCAATATCTGCGCTCGCTTTCGTTTGGTGCCAAACCACCATTATAGTGATGCGGCCTGAGCTGGCTGTAATAGCCCAGCATATATTCCAGTATCTCTCGCTCTGCCTGAGCAAAAGAACCATAACCTACTGTAGGCACCCATTCTGTTTTTAAACTTCTGAAGAAGCGCTCCATTGGGCTGTTGTCCCAGCAGTTACCGCGCCGACTCATACTCTGCGTTATTTGGCAGCGCCAGAGTAATTGCCTGAACTTCCGGCTGGTGTAATGGCTTCCTTGATCAGAGTGAAACATGACGCCCTCTGGCTTGCCACGCGACTCAAACGCATGGCTTAGTGCTTTACATGTCAACTCACTATCCGGTGAAAACGACATCGCCCAGCCCACAGGTTTGCGAGCAAAGAGATCCATTACCACCGCCAGATAAGCCCAGCGACTGCCAGTCCAAATGTATGTCACATCGCCACACCACATTTGATTCGGCTTCACTACAGCAAACTGGCGCGCTAACACATTAGGGATCTCCACATGCTCAGCACCACCTTTTTTGTACGCATGTCGCGGTTGCTGGCAACTCTCAACATCCAATAACCGCATGTACTTTGCCGCCAGATAACGGCTAAGCTTCACGCCTTGAGCCGTAGCCATCTGCGCAATACTGCGTGCCCCGGCAGAGCCGCGGCTGGCGTTAAACAGCTCTTTTACCTTACTGAGCTTCTGTACATGCTCAGGCTTAATATCTTTCGGCCTTTGCTTCCAGTATTTAAAACTGCTGCGATGGACTCCAAAGACCTGACACAGCCGTGTCACGGTGTAGCTCTGCTTGAGTTTCCCAATTATCTTGAATTGTTCAGGGAGTCCGACATCAAGAGAGCTGTAGCCTTTTTTAAAATATCCTTTTCCATTTCTAAGTCCCTGATCCGCTTCTCTAACTCACGGATCTTCAACTGCTCTGGCGTCATAGGTGTGGCTTTAGGTCTAACGCCAGCTCGCTCTTCCCGCAGCTGACGAACCCATTTATCCATGGTTGATTTGCCAACATTCATGGCCTGTGCAGCTTTAGTAATCGAATAGCCCTGATCAACAACTAACTGAGCACACTCAAGGCGAAATTCAGGGCTGAATGTGGGTCTTGTCTTTTTATTCATCTTGTCACCTAATGTCATACGAGGTGTATCATAACACCTCTAATCAGGTGGCCAAATTCAGTGTGCCACTACATCCTGTATTTGATACTTATTAATTATGTG
>CAZNXI010000275.1:2551-3042 GCA_964577005.1 uncultured Rheinheimera sp. | reverse complement strand
GCAGCTTTATAGCTGGTTACAGCAAGGTAATGTTATTGAGCAATGTACTCATGCTGGGCGCAGTATAGGATTGTTAAGATCGGTAAAATCCGCCGCATTACCGAGTGGTGTAAAAGCTGCATTTAATACGCTTTACCAGTACGGCTTGCTAAAAGAAACTGAATTTTTTGAATTCGGCATACGTTGGTCACGCTTTACGGCAAAAACAGCTGAACATGGTGAGGTGCGAAATGGCTAATCTCCAGTACAGCAAGCTTAGCCTTGTGATGCAAAATATGGATGCCAAACACGCCGCCTATTTTAACAGCCTGCATAGAGATGACCGGCTGTTCTTGCAGCAACGTATTGAGCATTTCCCAGCAGGTATTCAAAATCTGCTGATAAGCCGTTACAAGTCACATACAGATCAAGTTAAAGCTAATATTGATTTACGCAGCACCTCCGATAAATTAAACGCTCTGCTACCCTATCTTTTGCGCAATAACTTTAAT
>CAZNXI010000275.1:0-2541 GCA_964577005.1 uncultured Rheinheimera sp. | reverse complement strand
ATGAGCTAAGAGATTTAGCACAAGAGTATGCCGATATCTGCCGCAATAAAATTCTAACCATGCAGCGCAAGCCGAAAGAATACGTTAAGGCATCAAGGCAGGAGGTTTTGAAAACCGTTAACCTGCAAATCTGTACTAATGCGGAAAATGTTGAACACACTCCAGAAATAAATTCCGTTAACGCACAACTGCGAAATGCTGCGCACGATGACGGCAATATTGAGGATGAAAATTCCGTTAACGCCTCACTCCGCAATGAAGCGCAATTATTGGTTTATCAAAAATGCGCCGATTTTGTTAACGGATTAGGGCTAACCGCACCAACACCTGACAAAAGCAAAACCCTGACCGGTTGCATTAAGCGTATGCAGGACAAACGCTGGTGGCTTCGCGCCTTACGCAAATTAATGGTGCGCAAAACTGAAGAGTGCATGCTGCATTTAAATAAAGTGCATAAACACGCCGGTATTTACTGCAGTGACATTACCGCCAACAACCGCAGATTTCAGAAAGCGAACCAGTTAAAAATGCTGGAAGGCATCAGCTTAGTGAACGAGCATGATCAGCGCTATTCGTTACGCGAAATCTATGAGCTAAATATCTCTAACCCGATTAACCGCCGTAATGAGTTAATGACACGTATGCGCGGTTTTGAAGATATTGCCAAAGAGCTGGGGCATATTGGCGATTTTATCACCCTGACCTGTCCATCTAAGTATCACGCAGCCTATGCCAAAAGCGGCGACCGTAACCCGAACTGGCAGGGTTTTACCCCGCAGCAAGGCCAACAATATTTATGTGGGATCTGGGCAAAGATTCGTGCTGAACTTGATCGCAAAGAAATACGCATCTATGGTCTGCGCGTTGCCGAGCCACAGCATGATGGCACACCACACTGGCATATGATGTTATTTGTTGAACCAGAGCATTTAAATGCGTTAAGGGCAGTAGTAAATCACTATGCTTTTGAAGAGGATGGCAATGAAGCTGGAGCGAAAGAAAACCGCGTTAAGTTTGTTGCTATTGACCCAGCCAAAGGATCTGCCACTGGCTATGTCGCAAAGTACATTTGTAAAAATATCGACGGCGCAAACCTCGATGAAGGCGTTCATGGTGAAAACCCTATTGAAGCTGCCGTGCGCGTTGAAGCTTGGGCAAGCTGCTGGGGCATACGCCAGTTTCAGCAAATAGGTGGTGTATCGGTAACGGTGTGGCGAGAATTACGCCGCCTGCGCCAGCTGGAGCAGCAAGACGTAACACTAACCGCTATTCATCAAGCCGCTGATAGCAGCAACTGGAAGAGCTTTGTCACGCTAATGGGTGGTGTATTCTGCAAGCGCAAAGAGCAAACCATTAGGCCGCATTACGATATTGAGATAGACACTGCAACCGGCCAAATCTCTACAGACTATTACGACGGCTTTATTACTGCCAAGCTAAAAGGCATTTGTTACTTAGGCCAAGCCATAATCACCCGCCTGCACCAATGGCGGCTGGAATTCGACCGAAGCGCTTTTCGCTCTAACTTGGAGTTCTGTAAATAAGTGTACCGTCATCTGACAAAACCAATAAAATCCAATACCTTGGTCATGTTAAAAGCAATAACTATTAGAACAATGTACAAAGAAGCAATTATGCCAGCCATTATTTCAAAGCTTCGACGAGGTGACTTTAGTAACTTTTCCACTTTTTTATTTAGTTCGTCAACCGGTATGTGGGTGTATTGCTCTGTAACCCAACCTGATAAGTTTTTCTTATTATCACTTAGAACAAATTGGCAATGAATCCTTCTAATAAAATATGCAAAAAATAGATACAACCCAGCCGCTTTGAAGAAATAACTAGCTTGCTCCGTGAATAAGACATCGCTTTGAACGAAAGCTTTAGCAAATGTACCAACAGTAAATAAAAATGCTATTGAAAGTACATCTTTCATTAAACCGTCAATTAATGTTGATGTTTTTTCTACGTAACTACCCACGAGCTGCTTAACATCAGCATATAGTTCACGTAGCTCTTTTCGATAGTCCTCATTCCTTTTTGACACGACATACTTGTATTTGCTTTTAGCTTGCTCAAAAGCCACAGGTAACTTTTTCCCTGAAATGCTTAAGAAGTTAGATGAATCAGAAAGTTCAAGACTTATACGATCAACAATTAACTGGACTCGCGTATTTGAGTCATTGTCCTTGAAACACCAAACCACAGCGTCTCGAATATCATTAAGTTCTTTAAAAGATATCGAGAAGCCGTCTTCAGATGCTATAGAACACTCAAGGTGCTTAACACCTTTTAATTGTATTTTTTCAATAGAGAAAAAATGCTGTGAAAAACACGCCAATAGCTGTTGAAGATATGCAACTTTAAAATAGTATGCCAACGAAGCATCAACTGCCCCCCAGCTGAGTTCAAAGCTCTGCGGTGACAAATAGACTTGCTGCTCACTAACTATACTAATATCTTTCCTCAAGCTGCTTGTATCTGGTAATTCTGAACCCTTTAACCAAAATCCACTATCTGGAAGCCCTAAAACAGGTACTA
>CAZNXI010000274.1:0-3066 GCA_964577005.1 uncultured Rheinheimera sp. | reverse complement strand
TTTAAACAGGCTAGCTTGATATTCAAAACTTTGCTGCATCACTTTTTTCCTCTCATGTCGTTGAATATCAAGCTAGCCAGTTTAAACTGTGCGGAGTATGGTTAACAAAATTCCCGTCGTAAAACAAAAATTTTTTATTGTTACGACAAAAAAAATTAAGGAACAATTTTGGATACTGAGCTACTCAAAACCTTTCTTGAAGTACAGCGTACCCGACATTTCGGTAAAGCAGCAGAGAACCTGTATTTAACCCAATCCGCGGTAAGCTTTAGGATCCGCCAATTAGAGCAACAACTTGGCGTTAATCTGTTTGTTAGGTACCGCAACAATATCCAACTGACCACTGCTGGTGAGCGGTTACTACCGCATGCGCAGACCATGCTCAGCGCTTTGCAGCGCGCCCGTCATGATGTGACACTCAGTACGCAACAAGCAAAACAATTGGCCGTAGCCGCACCTACTAGTATTTGGGAAACGCTACTGACACCGGTTTTTATCCAGATACAACAGCAGCAATCGGCTTTAAGTTGGCGCACCGATCAACTTAGTCGTGAAGTATTAACTCGGCAGCTTTTAGAACATCAGTTAGATTTAGCGATTCTTTTTGATCCACCGAAAACCGATGATATCAGTGTAGTCCAATTATCTGAGATCACCTTGTTGGCGGTGAGTCACTGTGCAACAGAGGCTTTCGCAGCGTTAACACCGGCGCCATACTGTTATGTTGATTGGGGCAATACCTTTGACACACAACAAAGCCGTTTTTTTAGTGAGCAAGACATTAAGCTACGAAGCGCCAGCGCGCACTTAGCATTAAACTGGCTATTACAACAACCGGGGAGCGCGTATTTACCAAAGACCTTGGTCAGTCCGTATTTACAGCAGAGGAGCTTACAACTGGCCGATGCACCAGCGATTTGTCAGACGCTGTATGCGGCTTACTTAACTGACAATCAGTATAACCAAGACATACAGCATGTGGTAAAGCTATTACAGCAGCAATTTGCGGCTGGGCGGGATGACGGGAGTGTTTAAGACTTAGGGTCGAAACACTCTGGCATTTTTGACACGCGCCCGTTGGATAGCTAAGCGTTTATAGCTATTAAATAAGGGTAACAGTAAGGGTCCGGTAACAAGCGCTGCCAGAGCCCATTGTAGCGCGCGCATACCACTTCGCAGTGCAGCTATGTATACCCCAACAACGACCATTAACCACACAACAGGCACCACCAACACAACAACCCCCTCGCTGCCACAGCCAATCTGTTTTAATTCGATAACACACGCTATTATAACAGCGTTCCAGACGGCTAATTGTTATTTTTTAATCACGTTTCTGTATAAAAAAAGAGCCCGAAGGCTCTTTTTTATAGTACGAGACTCGTTTCCATCAGGAATAAAAACGCTCGCCTTGCTCAGCCATTTTTAACAGCAGTGGACAAGGGGTAAAACGGCTACCAAAACGCGCTTCAAGCTGGCGTAAGGTCGCTACGAGGTTATTCACACCTAAGCTATCGATATAGCGGAAAGGGCCACCTAGGAATGGCGGGAAACCAATACCAAAGATGGCACCGATATCACCGTCACGCGCCGAGGCAATAATGCCTTCTTCTAAACAGCGTACCGCTTCGTTCAGCATTTGCGCGGTACAACGGCTGGCAATCTCCTCAGCACTCAATGCTGGCGCGGCGCTAACGCCTAAAACGGCATACACAGAGTCATCCACCTGTTTTTTGCCTTTTTTCGCAGCCTTGCCGTATAAATAGAAGCCTTTTTCCGTCTTCTTGCCTTTACGGCCATCCGCTAACAACTTGTCAAAGGCCGCAGGGGCTGCGAAACGCTCGCCTAACTCTGTGGTCAGAATAGGTGAAATTTTCGCGCCTACATCGATACCCACTTCATCTAATAAGGTGACAGGCCCTACTGGAAAACCAAATTTCACCAAGGCTTTATCGATTTTCTCAACCGGCTCACCGCCAAGTAGGATATTGGCCGCTTCATTCATGTACAGTGCTAAAATGCGGTTAACATAAAAGCCAGCGCCATCTTTCACTACGATCGGCGTTTTACCTTGTTTACGGGCAAAAGCAACGGTAGTGGCGATCGTTTCAGGCGAGGTTTTGTCATGCGCAATAACTTCTACCAGTGGCATTTTGTCCACAGGCGAAAAGTAGTGCAGACCAATCACATTCTCAGGCCGCTTTGCTTTCTCAGCGATTTTATAAATAGGCAAAGAGCTGGTGTTACTGGCAAAAATGGTGTGTTCGCCACAGTGCTGCTCGATATCAGCCACCATGCGCTGTTTTAAATCCAGATCTTCAAATACCGCCTCGACCACCAAATCGACATCATGGAAACCACTGTAATCGGTTGTACCAGTGATTTTTAGCAGTTGTTGCTGCATTTCTGCTTTGCTAATAAAACGTTTTTTGAATTTTTTATTCAAAAGATCATAGCTGTACTTTAAGGCATTACTGATGCCTTGCTCGGCAATATCTTTAATCCGTACCGGGATCCCCGCCTTAGTTGCAGTCACATTGGCAATACCGCCGCCCATTAAGCCGCCGCCTAATACTGCAGCTTTACGCACTTTACGCGGTTTAGCTTCGCCTGCGCCGGATTCTTTTTTCATTTGCGTGGTGGCAAAGAAAATACTGCGCAGTGCCGCCGACTCTTTACTCATGCAAAGCTCACCAAAGGCTTTGGCTTCGGCAGCTAAACCTTTGACATAGCCCTGCTCTACCCCTGTTTGAATAACATTGAGGATTCTTAACGCGGCAGGATAATTACCATGGGTTTTTGCCAAAGTCTGCTTGGTAGCCTGACTAAACACCAGCTTACGGCCAGGTGCCGTTTGCTCTAAAAATTTATTTACTAAACTGACTTTTTTCGGCGCAGCCTTGGGTTTACCCGCTAAGGCTTTTTTCACTGCGGCATCGAGTAAGATGCTCTCAGGTACGACTTCATCAACCAGACCAAGCTTTTTTGCTTGCGCAGCGCGCAGCTGCTTGCCGGTTAAAATCATATCCAAGGCTTTTTGCACACCCACTAACTTAGGTAAACGCT
>CAZNXI010000273.1:0-3117 GCA_964577005.1 uncultured Rheinheimera sp. | reverse complement strand
GGATGCCGGACAGACAAATTTGCCAGGAGCAAATTTGAACAGCTTTAGCTGGCCCACAGGGCAAACTTCAAGGATGAAGTTTGTAACCGCCCATGGACGGGTTCACGGCGTCTTTGTGTGCAATATCGGCTGCAAGCAGCCTGGCGGTTTGATTTAACCTATCTATTAGAACGCCTCGTTAGGTTCAAACCGCAGCAAGCCGTTTCTGATGCCGCTTTAACGCCCAAGTGCATAACACCGCGCCTAACAACAGCAAACCCGATAGCCACAAACACGCCAGTAAACCATAAGTCTGAAACGCCCAGCCCGATAGCAAAGTTCCCACTAAGCGCCCGGCTGCATTCGCCATATAGTAAAAACCGACATCCAGCGATACCCCATCACGATTGGCACTGGCCACAATCAAATAGCTATGCAAGCTAGAGTTAATCGCAAACACCACGCCATATAACATTAAGCCAATCAACAACGACCATAATGGCTCACCGCTAAACAGCATCGCCAAACCAATTAACCAAGGCATCACGCCAAGCACCAACGCCCAATTAAGCGCAGTGCCCGCAGCCGGTGGCGCTTTTTTACTGCTGCGAGTGAGTGCTGGCGTAAAGGCCTGCATAGCGCCATAACCAATCACCCAACACGCCAGAAAAGCGCCCACGGCACTTTGTGGCCAACCCGCGCTGGTCGAAAGGTAAATCGGTAACGCGATAACAAACCAAACATCACGCGAGGCAAATAAGAAAAACCGTGCGGCCGATAGCCAATTTAAACTGGCGCTTTTCGACAGCAGCTCCGTAAATTTCGGTTTAAAGCTTTTCTTACCCAGATCTTTTTTCAGCAGCAATAAACTTAGGATCCACACCAGCGCCAGTGCGCCAGCCATTGCCGCCATCGCGCCTTGAAACCCCAATAAGGTTAATAGCAAACCGCCTAGGAAAAAGCCCACGCCTTTTAACGCATTTTTGGAACCGGTTAAAATGGCCACCCATTTATACAAGGCACCTTGCGCCTCTTCCGGTAGTAGCAGCTTAATGGCGCTTTTCGCGCTCATTTTATTTAAATCTTTAGCAATACCCGATACCGCCTGCGCTGCCATTACCCAGATCACCGTAAGCTGCGCCGAGGGTACCAGCAACATACTTAAGGCAATGATCTGTAAAAACAGCCCGATATTCATGGTTTTGTTTAAGCCAAGCCGAGCGCCCAGCCAACCACCGGTCAGGTTAGTGACGATGCCAAAAAACTCATAAAACAAAAACAACGACGCAATAGCCAGTGGCGAGTAACCCAACTGATAAAAGTGCAGTACTATCAACATCCGTAGTGCACCGTCGGTCAGGGTAAAGGCCCAGTAATTGCCGGTGACCACCAGATATTGTTTTACGTCGCTACTCAAGCCAGGTTTCTGCGGCCCCGGCTTAGCCTGCCCTGACTTTTCTGCCGTTGAGAGCCCAGACGGTGCTGACATGCTAGTATTTGGCGTCTTTGCCATGATGTTCCTGCCTTAAGCAAACCGACAGCGCAATGCTAGAGCAAGCACTGCCGGTTTTTTCTTTGTATGGCTTAGTCCGCCAAACCCACTAATTTAGCCAATTCCACGGTGCGGTTAGCATAGCCCCACTCGTTATCGTACCACGCATAGATTTTCACCTGAGTGCCATTGATAACCATGGTCGACAGGGCATCAATAATGCTAGAGCGTGGATCGGTTTTATAATCAACCGACACCAAAGGCCGCGTTTCATAGCCCAAAATACCGGCTAACTCGCCTTCTGCCGCGGCTTTGAGCATGGCATTCACTTCTTCAGCACTGGTAGCACGTTCCACTTCAAAGACGCAGTCGGTTAACGACGCATTGGCCAGCGGCACCCGCACCGCATGACCATTTAAGCGGCCTTTAAGCTCTGGGAAAATTTCAGTAATTGCCGTCGCGGAACCGGTGGTGGTGGGAATTAAACTGGCACCACAGGCGCGGGCACGACGTAAGTCTTTATGCGGGGTATCTAAAATAGATTGCGTGTTGGTTAAATCATGAATAGTGGTAATAGAGCCGTGCTTAATACCCAGCTGTTCGTGAATCACCTTCACGACGGGCGCTAAACAGTTCGTGGTGCAACTGGCCGCCGTCACAATGCGATGCTCAGCGGCGTTAAATAGCTGCTGGTTAACGCCCATCACCACATTCAGCACGCCGGCTTCTTTTACCGGCGCACTCACCACAACGCGTTTTACGCCCTGATCTAAATAGCCTTGTAACACCGCTTTGCTTTTCATTTTGCCCGAGGCTTCAATTACGATATCACAACCCGACCAATCGGTATCCGCGATGGCTTTATTGGCCGTGACCTTGATATTTTTGCCCTTGATCAGCATGGTTTCGCCTTCGGCCAGCGCTTCATGCTGCCAACGGCCATGTACCGAGTCAAAATTTAACAAATGGGCAAAGGTGGCAGCATCGGCTGCCGGATCGTTAATCTGCACAAATTCAAATTCTGGCCAGTCAAAGGCGGCGCGCAGTGCTAAACGGCCGATACGACCGAAACCATTAATCCCTACTTTAATCGTCATCTTGCTATCCTTTAGTTTGCGCCGGGTAAGGCGTTAAAATAATTTACATGCGGCGCCAGCGAAAGCGCTTGCGGTCTTAGCTCGCGAATTGTGCTCATCACTTGCACTTTATCCAAACCACGCTCTATCAATAATTGTGCTGCAGCCAGCGAAGTGCGCCCTGAGCCGCCTTTACAATGGATGGCAATTTTTTGCTGCTGATCTAACAGCTGCTGTAATTGCGGCGCGGCTTGCTGCCAGGCGGTGGTAAAATCTGCAGCCGGAGCACAATCATCTTCAATTGGGCAGTGAAACCACTGTAAACCTAGCGCCTGACACTGCTCGGCTAAGCCTTCAACCTTAAGCTTCGCCAATTCAGCCGCGGGGGTTAAGGTTACTATGGCGCTGGCGCCGGCTTGTTGTAATTGTTGCAGTGAATCCGCTACCGAAACGCCTTTAGTGCCTGGACAAGGCGTAAACAGTAAGTTATTACCTGAAAGCGTTAGTTCATCATAAGGATGTGTCATTTTTATGCTCTTTAAAATTTTAATGCTAAATTAAATCTAGATA
>CAZNXI010000272.1:0-3123 GCA_964577005.1 uncultured Rheinheimera sp. | reverse complement strand
CCTTTCTTCCTTGCACTTCAGCAATCATGTGCTCGAGAGAGAAGAAAGACATCAGCGCGCCCGAAAACGCGACCGGGACATAGGCGAGGCCGCGAGAAAATCCGAGCGCCGGGATGGTGTGTTGCCATGTCTCCTGCACGAGTTGGCTGCCGCCCGCAGCCATGAACATCCCGAACACCAAGATCACGCCATGGTTTAGCAACCTTGCGATTTTTTGAAGGCCTTCCGGCAGGCTCTCCTGCAATAGGCTCAAGCTGATATGAAATCCTTCCCGCACACCTGCCGCCGCCGCGAAGAGAATGAACCAGAGCATCAGAAACAATGCGAGCTGTTCCGCCCAGGCCGGCGTATCTCCCAGCACATAACGCGCGAATACCTGCCAGCAAATGATGCCGGTCATTGCAACAATGCCAAACGCCGCAAACCACAGCGACAGTTGACTCAGAAGCCGTGACACGAGGCTCATGCAGCCTCGCTTACAGCGTCAATTTCTTCCGCCAGCATCCGAAGCGGCGAAGTGGATAGGAAGCGATCCCAAACAGGCCGGACCCTGTCACGAAACGCCTCACGTTCTGGCGTAGTTACAACCACTCCGCTTTTAATTGCAGCGGCGCGGGCGCTATCGACCCGCTGATCCCAGAGTTTCCGCATGACCGCGACACTGTCCCGGGCGCATTCAATCAGCAACTCTTGATCGGTGGTATCAAGCTTTGCCCATCGCCGGGCCGACATCACAAGAACTTCCGGCGACATGACGTGTTCGGTCAAGCTGTAATACTTCGCCGCCTCAAAATGCCGAGTGCTTTCATAAGATGGCCAATTGTTCTCAGCGCCGTCTACGGTGCCTTGAAGCAGGCCTTGGTAAACCTCGCCAAAATCCATTGGTGTGGCGTTGGCGCCCAGTGCATCGACCATGGCCACGAACATGTCTGAGCTCTGCACGCGGATTTTCAAACCGCGCATGTCCTCGGGAACCGTGATCGGACGTTCGGTCGTGTAAAAGCTGCGCGCGCCGCTGTCGAAGAAGCAGAGCCCGATGAGTCCATATGGCTTCATCGCATTCAGGATCTTCTCGCCGGGAGCGCCGTCCATGGATGCCCGCATGTGCGCCGTCGAACGAAACACAAAAGGTAGTGTGGGAACCAGAGTTTCAGGAACGATCGAATTCAACGGAGCAAGGCTAACCCTGTTGAGGTCGATTCCGCCGAAGATCGTTATCTCAAGCGTATCCTTCTCCTGTCCGAGTATTGAACCGGGGTAGGTCTTGATGTTGAGCCTGCCTCCGGTGCGGGAGGCGAGTTGCCTCGCCATATGCCGCAACGCTTCGACCGTCGGGTAACCTGCGGGGTGAGTGTCGGCCGCATTCAATTGAACGGTGGATGTCGGCCCTCGGCAACCTGGCAAGGCTGCAAGAGCCATGGCTGCTCCAAGACAAAGCTGCCGGCGCGTCTGGATCACAGCCGATACGCTGCCTTGGCAAGATTGTATGCCAGATCTTTGGCCAGAATGCCCGCATCATCTTCCAGCAAGCGATGTTCTGCGACCAACCTCGCTAAGAAGCCACAATCCATGCGGCGGGCCACATCGTGACGCGCCGGAATTGAGAGGAAGGCGCGGGTATCGTCGTTGAAGCCGACCGTGTTGTAGAATCCGGCCGTTTCAGTGGTCTGTTCCCGAAACCGGCGCATGCCTTCGGGGCTATCGTGAAACCACCAGGCCGGCCCAAGCTTGAGGGCAGGGTAGTGACCTGCGAGAGGTGCAAGTTCGCGCGAATAGGCGGTTTCATCGAGCGTAAAAACGATGATACTTAGGCCCGGTTCGTTTCCGAACCGTGACAAAAGAGGGCGCAGCGCATTTACATAATCCGTCTGCGTCGGAATATCTGCGCCCTTGTCGCGGCCAAATCGATCAAAAACATAACTGTTGTGATTACGAAGACTGCCAGGATGGATTTGCATCACCAAGCCATCGTCCAGGCTCATCTGCGCCATTTCGACGAGCATATGCCCGCGGAAACGTTCGGCTTCTTCACTTGAGCACTGACCTGACCGAACGCGTTGGAACAATGCCTCCGCTTCAGACTTACTCAGATCGACCGTGTGGGCGGTTGGATGTCCGTGATCTGTTGAAGTCGCGCCATGCGCCTTGAAGTAGCGCCGCCGGTTGATCAGGGCTTTGAGGTAACCTTGATAAGTCGAGGTATCTTCGCCTGTCAGTTCACCGAGGCGTTCGACATTGGCACTGAAGCCTTCATAGTCCGGGTCCAGCACATTGTCAGGCCGGAAAGCCGTCACGACTTTACGCCCCCATCCGTCGGCCGCAAGCTTTTTGTGGTGAGCCAACGTGTCCAGAGGGTCTTCGGTCGTTGCAATCACTTCAATATTGAACCTATCGAACAGCGCGCGCGGCCGGAAGTCGTCGCGCTTGAGCTTCTCGTTGATCGTATCGTAGTAGAGGTCCGCCGTGTCTGGACCTAAGGTCACGTCGAGGCCAAACACGCGGGAATAAACCCAGTCATGCCACATACGAGACGGCGTGCCATGGAACAGGTAATAGTTCTCGGCGAACCTTCGCCAAACAAGACGCGGGTCTATCTCGCCAGCTCTTCCGTTGACGCCTGGCCGTTTGGGTACCGCCAGGTCCTCCATTTGGATGCCCTGACTATAAAGCATCCGGAAGACGTAGTGGTCAGGGGTGATTAGGAGCGCAGCTGGGTCTTTGAAGTTCTGGTTCTCAGCGAACCAGCTCGGGTCCGTGTGGCCATGCGGACTGATTATGGGCAGATGCCGGACTTCGGCATAAAGGCGCCGCGCAATCGCACGCACAGCTGGGTCTGCGGAAAAAAGTCGGTCTTCGTGAAGTTCCAGCTTTGCCACGTAGATCAGTCTCCCAACTGGAAGCGCCGGCGTTCGCCTGCGATCTCCGCGCGAACACGTTCGAGAGCTTCCGCTTCAGTTGCCTGGAACACCATGTCCGCCACGCCGCGCAGATGGCTGCGCATGGCTGCCCGGGCGGCTTGGGAGTCGCGCCTGCGAAGCGCCGCGACAATGGCGGCGTGTTCATCAATGCGAGGCTTTACACCTTCAGCACGGGCTTTTTCGAGGAATCGTACGTTCTGCAAGG
>CAZNXI010000271.1:0-3126 GCA_964577005.1 uncultured Rheinheimera sp. | reverse complement strand
TTGACCGCAGAGCAGCGTTTAGACGTTAACCTAGCGGATTTACGACATTGGGAGCGCGCACCTGCTAATCCTGCAGTGGTCGCTCAGGCCGGTATTCCCTTTGCACTGACCAGTCATGGTTTAGGTAAGAAAGCTGACTTCATCCCTAATCTTCGTAAAGCCATACAGTATGGCTTAACACCAGACCAAGCCTTAGCGGCACTGACGACAGTCCCTGCAGGATTGTTAGGTCTAGAGAGTACCTTAGGTAAAATTGCGGCGGGTTATCAAGCTGACTTAGTGATTAGCCGTGGCGATCTGTTTACGGATGGTGAAATAGTGGCAACCTGGTTACGTGGCCAGGAAAAACGTTTCACTCCAGTACAGCCAACGGCCTTTGCTGGGCAGTATGCGCTGCGCTTTGAAGACAATACGTTCGATATTTCGTTAAAAGGCACGGCCCCAAAACTTAATGGTGAAGCGCGCTTTGGCGAGAAAAAAGTCAAACTTGAACATGTTATGGTGCAAGATAATCGTCTGCAGTTTAGTCTCCCCTTGGCGGCGTTTAACGAGCAACAAACTGTTTTGCAGTTTAATGGTGTGTTAACTGGTCAGCAATTAGCGGGTTACTGGTTGGATGCACAAGGCAATCAAATCGCAGTGAGTGCTGAACAACAAGCTCTAGTTGCCGAAGCTGCAAAAGTGGCTAGCGTGCCTGCGCCCATGTTATCTCAACTAACTTTCCCCAACCGCGCTTTTGGTGTCACAGCGCTGCCAACACAGCAAAACCTGCATATTAAAAACGCGACCATTTGGACAGCCACCGAGCAAGGTGTGCTGGCAAATACGGATGTCTTAGTGAGAAATGGTAAGTTTGAAAAAGTAGGACAGAACCTCGCGACTCCGCGCGGTTATACTGTTATCGATGCGACAGGCATGCATTTAACGCCAGGTATTATCGATGAGCATTCGCATATTGCCACTGAGCAAGGTGTTAACGAAGGTTCGCATGCCAATACCGCAGAAGTGCATTTAGGCGATGTGCTAAATCCTGATGATATCAATATTTATCGTGCCTTAGCCGGTGGCGTAACGGCAGTGCAAATTCTGCATGGTAGTGCTAACCCAATTGGCGGCCGCGCACAAATTATCAGTTTACGTTGGGGGGAGGATGCCGAAGGTTTGAAATTTAAAAATGCCCCACCAAGCATTAAATTTGCCTTAGGTGAAAACGTGAAACAGTCGAACTGGGGCACGGAGTTCACCAGTCGTTATCCACAAAGTCGCTTGGGTGTAGAAACCTTTATTCGCGATCAATTCCAGGCAGCGAAAGAATATCAAGCGGCTTGGCAGGCATTTAATAAGCTCTCCAAACGCGAGCAAAGCCGGGTTGCTCCTCCACGTCGTGATTATCAGCTAGAGACCCTAGTGGAGATCCTCGAGGGTAAGCGGCATATTCATACACACTCTTATGTAGGCTCAGAAATTCTGATGCTGATTCAGCTAGCAGAGGAGATGGGTTTTAAAGTGAATACGTTCACCCATATTTTGGAAGGCTACAAGGTTGCCAGTGAAATGAAAGCGCATGGCGCCAGTGCTTCTACTTTTGCTGATTGGTGGGGCTTCAAAATGGAAGTGAATGACGCTATTCCAACCAATACCTGTTTGATGCATGAGCAAGGGGTGTTAGTGAGTGTTAACTCTGACGATCCTGGTTTGTTACGTCGCTTAAATCAAGAAGCTGCCAAGTCGACCATGTATTGTAATATGGACGAACATGAAGCCTTAAAAATGGTGACCATTAATCCAGCTAAGCAGCTGAAAATTGATGATAAAGTCGGTTCGATCACTGAGGGTAAACAAGCTGATTTTGTGCTTTGGGATAATGAGCCATTATCCGTGTATGCCATGGTACAGCAAACGTGGATTGAAGGTACGCGTTATTTTGATCGTCAGCAAGATGTAGCGAAACGTAGTCAACTTGAGCAAGAACGCCAACAGTTAATTCAAAAAGTGCTGACTGCGGGTGAGTCAGCTCGTCGTGGTAGTACCACCGCCTATAAGCAAGATGATCCTATCTGGCATTGTGATGATAATGATGATTGGCTGAAGTTGCGTTTTGGTTTTGGCAAGCATTTACACAGTCACGGTCATAGTCACGGGGAGCAACACTAATGAAGCTATTTACAACGTTATGTGCTGCTGCCGTTACCTTGGCCAGTAGCTTGGCGCTGGCAGTCAATCCTGTACCAGCACCAAAACAATCTACACCGATTTTATTAAAGAATGCCACTGTCCATAGCGTAGTCAGTAGCCCTGCAGTACAAGATGTGTTGCTGGTCGATGGCAAAATTGCTGCGGTTGGCCCTAATTTAACCGCACCTGCTGGCGCGGAAATTCAGGATCTTACCGGAAAACATCTTTACCCAGGCTTAATTGCTTTGATTAATCAACTCGGTTTAATTGAGGTTGAAGCGGTAAGAGCGACTCGGGATGATCGGGAAATCACCGCGACGAATCCTGATTTGCAAGTGCAGGTCGCTTTTAATGTTGACTCTGTGGTGATCCCAACGATTCGTAGTAATGGCTTTAGTCATACTCTTATCTACCCTTCAGGCAGTCTCATCACTGGGCGCTCTGCTTTAATGCACTTAGACGGTTGGAACTGGCAAGATGCGCTGGTTCAGGCTGATGTCGGCTTGCACCTTAGCTGGCCTCGGATGAGTTTACAAACGGGCTGGTGGGCTCGCGACAGCATTGAGCAGCAACAAAAGCGTCAAGCTGAGCAGTTAGCTCAGTTACAGGGGTTCTTTCAACAAGCCCATGCGTATTATTTAGCTGAACAAGCAGGCTTAAATCGTGGCAAAGATTCTCGCTGGCATGCCATGCTAGCATTCTTCGACAAGAAGTTGCCTTTATTTGTGCATGCCGATGATCCACGGCAAATGCGCCAAGCGATCGAACTGGCAAAGCAGTACAACGTGAAATTAGTCATCGTCGGAGGCAGAGACAGTTGGCGGATGGCAGATGAGCTGGCAGCCAATAAGGTAGATGTGATTTACACCGCGCCGTATGGCCTGCCAACCCGCAGTGACGAAGCTTATGATCAGGCTTTTAGTGTGCCCGGTGTGTTAAAACAAGCCGGTG
>CAZNXI010000270.1:0-3153 GCA_964577005.1 uncultured Rheinheimera sp. | reverse complement strand
CTAGAATAATCATGACTATCAACACAAGTGTGTTCGTTAAAACGGTGAAAAACTGGTTTTGCAGCAGGACGATAAAATGAATGCCGATCACCTAGAGACTTTAAAACGAATTTAATTGCGGCGTCCTCTCCTTGATTTGAAGCGCGTAATCGAGCCTCAGCCTCAATAGCTATCCAGTCGATTTTTGCTGAACGATAGGCACGCTCCTGTGCTAACGTAAGTGTTAAGTCCAAGTTAGAAAATTTCTGTGCTGCAACATTAAGCGGGACAATCAGCAGAACAAATAATATATGTACGAGTCGCATCCTTGCTTTCATGTAAGCCCTAACGCCTCAATCATCCGACGCGGCAGCGGATGGAGGCATTGAATTGTTAGGTAACTCTGCCCCTTCGCCAAGCAATATTGGCAGTATATGATTTCGGCTAAGCTGATGGTGCGTAGCATTTTTATATTTATCGTCATGTGCATTTAGCAATAGAACGATTAAAAGATTTCGATTCGGAACAAATTGAATCAGAGCGGTGTAACCATAGTCAGTGCTGCCACCCATTTGAACGATGGATTCACCACTGATTTCGACCTGCGCTAAACTCCCCAGCAACCACCGTTCATTTGCTTTAGAAAAAGCTAAGTTTGACACCCCTGCGGGGAAGATCGCTCCTTCTTTAAGTGCAGCAGACCAAATAGCTAAATCATCAATTGACGTAACCATCCCACCGGCACCAATTAGCGCCCAGCTTAAGCCTTTTTCAAAAGTGGTACGGCCTTGATCATCTCCGCCGTAGCCACGAGCTAGGTGACTTGAAGATACTCGTTGATCTTGATAGAAACCGGTATTACTTAAATTTAACGGAGTCAATAAGTTGTCTTGAACATAATCTTGAAATGATTTATCGCTCACCTTTTCGACGATAGCAGCCAACATCGTATAGGCCGCGTTGGAATATGCAATTTTATCACCCGGCTTTGCAATTAACGGCATCGCTAAGATTCTTCGTTCAGCCTGATCTTTATCCATCAACTCAAAGTCAGAATCATTGTGAAAATTATCCAAACCACTTGTATGCCCCAAAAGCTGCAAAATTGTTATTGGCTTTACGTCTTCAGGTGCCATTGGATAAAAGTCTCCAATAGGGTCGGAAAGTTGCAATTTTTGACTCTGGATAAGTTGAAGCACCGCAGCTGCAGTAAATGTTTTCGCAATTGATCCCATATCAAAGATCGCGAAGGCACTATTTTTCACAGAACCTTCCCTGTCTGCATAGCCATAAGCGCTCTTAAATAAGACAACGTTCCCTTGAGCAACCAGAACAAGCCCATCAAAAGTGCCCACCCTATGTTCTTGCTGAAGTTCATAAGCCAAACTAGCCATTCCGGCTTTTTCAGACTGAACAATTGCAGACACATTACGATGGCCAGATACCGCACTACAACTTGAAAGTGCAAAGGCAAATAGAAAAGTAGCTAGACGATTCATCGTTTTAAAAGTTACCTAACGAGCCTGTAGAAAAACCTGTTCAGAACACAGCATTTCCACTTCGGCTATTCTGTTTATTATTTGTTATCAACTTTGCAGGTTTCTGGTGGGAATTTCAAGACAAGATTTATTCTGATGTTAATTTGCTTCTGTAGGCGCACTATTAGCGGAGTTTAGACCACTCCTCACCTAGTTTTATCCCACTTTGCCATATCGGCTTACTTTCTCTAAGTTATGCACCATACAGAATAACTGCCATTGGCCTTGTACTTTGGTTTTGCCACGCAAACTAAAGCGTTTTAGCCCTTTGTTAGTGCCAATATTGCCAAACACCGGCTCTACTACCGACATCCTATGGCTATAGATTTGTTTACCGGCTTCGCTATCTACCCGCTGCTTCATCCAGTCAGTGTAATTTGGCGGTGCATTAGCTCTAAGTAAAAATGAGACTTGTCGACCGCTTCCCTTTCGATGATTGGCGGACTCAGGATTTACCATACATTGCTCTTTTAAATCACAACCTCGACACTGCAAGAGCTTACCGGTAAACAATGCTCGTTGTTGACCGTCAGGTTCCGGCCTAATGCCTCGGCTTGATAGCAATAACCCCGAAGGACAAACACAGGTCATCGCTATCGGGTCAAATTCAAAAGCACTGGCTGGAATAACAACCTTTTGTCCAACCGCCTTATCTTGGTGCCGCTTGCCGTACTTCTGCTTTTGCTCGCTGAATTTCGGGTCGCGCTTTCTAAACTGGTTATCCGGTACATAGCCATTTATCTTCTGTTGGTATAAATAGCTATTGTTTGCTTCATTCGCAAAGCCGGTATCGGCCGTCACGATGGTGTTACCGGCAAAGATATCCTCGCTAATCCCAATAGCCTTATAACGCTGCTTTATCTTTTCTAACACCGGCACCAACGTGTGATGCTCTTGCCCTTCCCCAAACGCTTGTGCATCCACGATTATCTGATGCTTCTTATCTACCGCCGCCACACCATTGTACCCCTGAATGGTGCCTTTGCTCGTGGTCATCTTGGCTGATTCGTTGTCGGTGATATTACTTTTTACCTCCTTGCGCCGTTTGCCTTGGCCCATCCGTGGACTGGCGGTCTTTAAAAAGTGGTCGATTTTGTCATGCGCCTTATTCAACGTCTCAATACTTTGCTGGTGCCGGGCTTTGCGCTCGTCATCGGCATTGGCCTGCGCATCCAGCTTTTTATGTTGCTCCAAGTGATAACGAATTTGCCGTTTTAACTTATCCCGTTTGGCACTCAACTCTTTAAAGGTGCCTGACCATTCCTTGGCAGCATTCGAGGACATTTTGCAGCCATCAATGGCGAACAGCTCATTACCCAACAACCCTTGCTGATGGCAAACCAACAACACCTGCTCAAACAGCTGGGCAATTTGCACCGACGAGCCGCTGACAAAGGCGGCTATCGTCGTAAAGTGCGGCACGGTGTCACATGACAAGGCTTTGAAGATGATATTGGTTTCGCAGCACCACTGAATTTCACGGCTGGAGGTAATGCCTTTGGAGTAAGCAAACAAAATGATTTTAAGCAGCACCGCCGGATCATACGCTGGGCGACCGTTATCTTCATTCTGGTATTTGCAGTGAAATATCGACAAGTCCAGCTTGTTATCAATCAGGTAATGAATGGCATGTTCA
>CAZNXI010000269.1:0-3163 GCA_964577005.1 uncultured Rheinheimera sp. | reverse complement strand
GCAGCAGTTTTGCAGTCGACACCGTCATTGCCGCAGGGCAGCGCTTCTTTGGCATACTCGACTTGAAACGCCGTTTGGCCTTTGGCATCGCTACTGGCTAGCACGCGATTAACAGCATAAGCTTTTGGCTGACCGTGCAGCAAAATAATATCCTGCCGATCCGTGCTGTGCTGCTGCACTTGTTGTAGCCGCTGCCAACCATCGTTGCCATTGGCCAGATAGCTCGTGGTGGCTAAACGATATTGCTGCTCAGGCACTAAGGCTTGCCAGTTACCCTCACGTAAAACCGCCACTTCGGACAACTGTAAACTGCCATCCAGCCGCTCACTGGCGGTATAACGTAAATGGCTGCTATAGGGAAATTTACCGGCATGGGCACCTTCTGGCAAGGTAGCCGCTATGGTTTCTTCCAGCAATGCCAACATATCAGCGCCCGTTACGGTAAGCACACTTAATGGCGCGTCAAAGGGTAATACTTCCAGCCGAATATGGCCTTCATAAATGGCGCCAGCTTCAATGCTACTGCGAATATTACCGGCACCGATTAAGCTAAAATCGACTGGCCCCGTTAATAACGGCTGCACCTGAGCCGAATTTAGCCAGCTGTGCATCGCATCAGCGATATGGCCAGCTAGCTCCGAGCCATGCTGATCGCTGCCGCCCGTGCCAGGTAAACGGACATGCGTAATGGTGCGCTCAGTGCTACTTATTTGCGCGCCATAAGCCTGTTGCAATGCCGGCAAGTACAGATCATTAATCACCTGTCGCAGTGCCGCATCTTCTTCGGTGATACGGGTATTGGGCAGGCTTTGCAAATAGGCTAAGGTGGCTGTCAAACTATTCCCACTGAGCTGGCTATCGGTTTGGCGCAGTGCGTTGCGAAACAGCGTTTTGCTCGCCAATAAGGTGTTTTTACCCTGACACTCGCTAACCTGTCCCTGTTCGTCAAACATCACCGTTAGCGCGCCCACCGCTTGCGCAAATTGCCCAGCTTGCACCACACACGTAAATTGTTGGCCATCCGGGTTAGCGACCTTTTGCGCATAAGGGCCCTGCAAACCAAGATACCAGTGTCTAAAATCACCTAATAGGGTATGAGAATGGCCACCGACAATCACATCAATGCCGTTAACCTCAGCCGCTAAACGTAAATCACGCTGATTGCCAAGGTGCGTTAGCGCCACAATATGCTGAATACCCTGTTGCTCGAGATGATCCACAGTACGCTGCGCGGCAGCGACCTCGCGTTCAAACACCAAAGCGCCGGTGGTGGGCACCATAGCACGCATATCTTCTAACGCTAAGCCAAAAACGGCTAAACGCACGGGTACAGCTGCAGGCGAGGTTAACAGCGCTTGCCGCTGGCTGCTTGGCATCTGCTGCTCAGCTTGCTGTGCGACTAACCACTGCTGCTCTGGCAACCAACGATTATCGTTAAGCACAAAGATTTGATACGGTTTCAGGTTTTTGACCTGTGCCAACAATGGCTCAGCGCTTTTATCCACATTGGCCGCCAGTAAAGGAAAATTAATCTCTTCGGCAAAATTAGCCAGTTTAGCTAAACCTATATCAAATTCATGATTACCCAGTGCCATCGCATCCAGTTGCATGCGATTTAAAATATCGATATTAATTTTTTGTTCAAATAATTCAAAATAGGCACTGCCCTTAAACGCATCACCACCATGCAAAAATAAGCTTGGCATCCCAGCACGACTGGCTTCTGCTCGTAAGCGCCGAGCTTCGGTTAACAAACGTGGATGGCCACCAATAAAGGTATAGACAGGCTGTCCCGAGGCAGCATTGAACTTAGCAGGCGATGGATCAAACTGCGAGTGAGTGTCATTAATATGAATAATTTTTAACTGCAAGCCTGCACGTGGCTGCACGACTTGGTTAAGTTCCTGCTCTGTAACACGATCTGACGGCGCAGAGTTTGGCAAACTACAAGCAACAAGCGCGCTAGTGAAACTCAACGCGAAGAGAGTACGACAAAGGTTCATGCAACTTCCTAAAGCAAGGCAAACACCTGAGCAAGCGTGCCTGTTAGCAAGCTATCTGCCAACAATCAGGTATTTGCCACTGTTCAATAAAATTTAGAGATCCGCGCCCACAGTTTATCGAATAAATCCGAAAAAACCCATTAATCGACACGAAGTGGCGTAGATGGATACTTCACTTCAAGTAGAACTTCAAGTGGATAAGGCGCAAATTGGCGGCTAAGCCAGCTTGGCCGCCAAGGTCTCGGCTAATGCTTTAATTTCGGCCATATCGCCCTGCTCAGCACCATGCGCTTTTAAGGTACGTAAATGCGCGGGGATCAGATGAAAATGCAAATGTGGCACCGTTTGACCGGCTTCAGTACCATTTAGCTGCATCAGCACTACACCGCTTGCGCCAAGCACCTGCTTTTGTGCCGCCATCACTTTTTGTACTGTGCTTAATAACGGCGTGGCAAACTCTAGCGGAAGCTCCGCTAATGTTTCGGCAGGATATTTCGGGATCACCAAAGCATGACCCGCAGC
This sequence comes from uncultured Rheinheimera sp., assembly GCA_964577005.1. GTDB lineage: Bacteria > Pseudomonadota > Gammaproteobacteria > Enterobacterales > Alteromonadaceae > Alishewanella. The sequence continues at coordinate 638 of CAZNXI010000269.1, read as the reverse complement.
CTGCGGCATAATATCCATAAAGGCTAGCGTATGCTGATCTTCATAAATCTTAAAACAAGGCAACTCACCGCGCAAAATCTTCGCAAACACATTCTCATTGTTATAACTCATCGCTCGCTCCCACTCTCCATTGCAATAACCAAAATTATGCCATTAAAAAGGGGTCAGAGCTAATTTCCTGTAAAAAGGGGTCAGAGCTAATTTCCAAAGGAAATTAGCTCTGACCCCTTTTTATCGACCCCTTTTTATTAAGTTAAAGGTGCTTGGCGTGAAAACGTAAATGCTGCTCGATAAAGCTGGCGATAAAGTAGTAGCTGTGATCATAGCCTTCATGCAGGCGGATCTCAGCGGCTACACCGGCACTTTTTGCGGCGTTAACTAAGGCCTCCGTTTGTAGCTGCGCGGGGTAAAAATTATCGGCCAAGCCCTGATCGACTAAAATAGGCAGCGCACTGCCCTTTGCAGCTAACAGCACCGAGGCATCATACTGCTGCCAAGTGCGTTGATCTCCACCCAAATAACCGCTAAAGGCTTTAATGCCCCAGGCACAATTGATTGGGTTACAAATCGGTGAGAACGCCGAAATACTGCTATAATGCTCGGGGTTGCGTAAACCGATGATTAAAGCGCCATGGCCA
>CAZNXI010000268.1:0-3169 GCA_964577005.1 uncultured Rheinheimera sp. | reverse complement strand
TACTTCGCCAAGCTTGGGCTTTTCACTATGCACGAAGCCTATGTCAGAGCGAGCGAGTCACGATGCTGAAACAATCGACTGGAGAGCCGTATGCGGGAGAACTGCACGTACGGTTCGGAGGGAAGGGAGCGGAAGCTTCCTTACCCCTATCGGCTTACGCTGCGCTCCAGCCGCCCCAAAGCTTTGCGTTAGGCATTCAAGGAGGAAAGATGCACACTTCAAGTAATAAGTATCTTCTGGCTGCGGCAATATGTTGTTTTGCTGCCGCACTTGCTCATCTGGGCTGTATTGTATTCGGAGGCGATTGGTATCGTTTCTTCGGTGCTGGCGAACAGATGGCTCGTATGGCTGAACAAGGGCTTTGGTATCCAACAATTGTAACCTCAGCCATTGTCATGGTACTTTTGGTTTGGGCACTTTATGGCCTGTCGGGCGCGGGCGCAATTAGACGTTTACCTTTGACAAAATTAGCGCTAATCCTCATTGCCAGTATATTTTTAATTCGTGGCGTCTCCTTCGTCGGGTTAATGCCAATGTTCCCAGAAAACAGTCTAATGTTTTGGTTAATTAGTTCTGGTATCTGTTTATTTATTGGCGGCTTGTTTGCTTTTGGTTCTTGGCAGCAGTGGTCAGTTTTAGGTGAAAAAAATGCCTAACAAGTGCCAGCAAGCGGACTTGGGTAAGCTGTCACCTTTTTTGCAAAAAGATGCAAAAAAAGCCGCCATCTCACCCAAGTCGTTGTGGCAGGCATTAGGCAGAAGTAAACTATGAATTCGACCGACATCGTATCGACGATCACCTCTCGCTTACCTGACGTGGTCCCTAAGTCTAGTTGGGGGGAGACATCATTGTTCTACAATTCGGGACGCAAGCTTCCAAACGGAGTTTATTTCTGCACAATAAAGGATCACGACGGTGAAAATGACAAAGCGTCACAGTTGAATAGGCCGGGAGTGTTCCGTGTTGCTATCGGACTTGCAACTACGACTTATATTAGCCTGTTTGGGCCGAAACCAAAGCGCCCCGAGAAGGGCGGAATAGTGAATCTTCCTCTCGACTTTAGCGAGACCGGCCGTTTTATGCCTCATCCAGTCTACGCATGGATGGGATGGGCTCAAGTTCTATCTCCAGACAAGGATTTGTTTGAAAGGCTTTTCCCCTACATAAAAGAGGCTCACGCCATGGCCGTAAAGAAATTCAGCGAGAAGATAAAAAATGAAGAATGAGCCTGACAAAGCGCTGGAGGTAACTCCGCCAGATGTCACGGTAGGCTGCCAAAGTTGGCAGGGATAGATTGTGCGGAAATCAGATAGGCTTTTTCAGCTAACCAATATTCTGCGTAGGCACCAACCAATTACCGCAAAACAATTGGCTGAACGGTTGACGGTATCTGAGAGAACTATTTATCGCTATGTTGACGATTTATCTCTAGCTGGAATACCCATTTACGGTGAGCCTGGTGTTGGATACCGCTTGTCAGAGGGGTTCGAATTGCCTCCTTTACAATTGTCGTCGGGTGAGTTGGAAGCCCTGATTGTGGGAGTGAGTCTCACTGCATCTTTGACAGGAGAGAAATTTGCTGCGTCAGCGCATTCTCTCTTGTCCAAAATTGAAGCGGCATTACCAAATGAATCACAGATGATTGCACATGAAGACAGAGTGGTTAGAGTGTTGGCAAACCACCGTCAATCCGAGGCATATCTGGTGTGGGGAAAAGTCCATGCAGCCATAGCATCAGGATGTTGGCTGAGGATTTCCTATGAATCGCTCTCGGAGGCCGTGACGGATAGAACAGTATTTCCGCTGGGGCTATTCTATTGGGGCGGTAAATGGACACTAGGCTGCTGGTGCGAACTACGTGGCGACTATAGAGACTTTCGCGTGGATCGCATAAGCAGATTAGAACTTTGTGATCATGAAGGTGCTATGCCTGAGGGAGTTTCTTTGTCAGCATACGTTGAATTTAAAAGCGAAAAAGTTGACTGACACAATGCTGTCAGTAGTGAAGCCTTAGAGTTGGCATTCAACCAATAACTGAGGCATGGACATGATAAAGAATAGTGACATTGATAGCATTGGCGGCATGGAGTTCGCGACCTTCAAACTGAAAGACGGTGTGACAGAAGCCACATTAGTAGAGCTGTCTAATCAAGTTGAGGTAGAGTTTCTAAGTCAACAAGAGGAGCTCGTTCTGCATTTTCTGGTTCGTGGCACAGATGGTATTTATGCCGATGTGGCGATCGCAAGTTCTCAGGAAAAAGCCGAGGAGTATTGCCAGCAGTGGTTGAGTAACAAAGTGGCGCTGGAATACTTAGATCTTATCGACAAAGAAACTGTGAACATGACATTCTGGACGAGAATTAACTAATAGCCTAACAAAAGGCTGCACAGGAAGCCAAAAGCTTTGCTTTTGCCTCCTGTGAGCCTGGCGTTAGGCATACATAATAGGGAGCATATTCACTGTGTCCAAGAACATCACAGTTATTCTCGGCCATCCTGATGGATCGAGCTTCTGCAATGCCATTGCGGAGGAGTACGCTACATCGGCGCGGGCAGCGGGTCATACTGTCAGGCTGTTTAAGCTCGGAGAAGTCGAGTTTGACCCCGTGCTGCGTCACGGGTACAACAAACGGCAGGAGTTGGAGCCTGCACTTGTCGAGATTCGTGAATCAATCAGTTGGGCGCAGCACCTGGTTTTCGTCTACCCGATCTGGTGGGGATCAATGCCAGCGATTCTTAAAGGAATGTTTGATCGCATTTTCTTGCCGGGATATGCATTCAAGTACCGCAAGGATTCGCCATGGTGGGATCGATTGCTGGTAGGTCGCAGCGCTCATGCCATCGTTACGATGGATACCCCGCCATGGTATTACAGGCTCATCTACACCATGCCGGGGCATCATCAAATGAAAAAAACTATTCTCGAGTTCTGCGGCATCAAGCCAGTTAAGATCACTTCATTTGGCCCAGTTCGTGGCACCTCAGAGGCGCAGCGGTCCAAATGGTTGCTGGAGGTTAAGCGACATGCCTCGTTGGCCTAACAAGCAGCTCCACCGGACAAATTTTAGCTGTTACCTTTTATGCAAAGTAACGCATAAAAGCCGCCATCCAAAATTTGCGCGGTGAGCTGAGCGTTAGCCGGCGGTCGAGAAAGTTTAGATACAAAATC
>CAZNXI010000267.1:0-3181 GCA_964577005.1 uncultured Rheinheimera sp. | reverse complement strand
CCGCTCATCGCCCCGAATTAGCTGGGCGTAACTTTAATGCCTGCGGTGTCTCGCTGGTGATTCATCCGCATAACCCGTATTTGCCGACCACCCATGCCAATGTCCGGTTTTTTATTGCTGAAAAAGAAGGTGAAGCTCCCGTATGGTGGTTTGGTGGTGGTTTTGACTTAACGCCATTCTACCCGTTTGAAGAAGATGTCATTCATTGGCATCAAACCGCAAAGGATGCGGTTGATCCTTTTGGTGCTCAGTACTATCCAAACTACAAAAAATGGTGTGACGACTATTTCTATTTAAAACACCGCAATGAAACCCGTGGTGTAGGTGGTTTATTTTTTGATGATTTAAATGCGCCAGGTTTTGAGCAAAGCTTTGCGTTAATGCGAGCGGTGGGTGAGGCCTTTTGCCAGGCTTATTTACCTATAGTAGCTAAACGCAAAGACATGCCCTACGGCGAGCGCGAGCGACAATTTCAGTTATATCGCCGTGGGCGTTATGTCGAGTTTAACTTGGTGTATGACCGTGGCACCCTGTTTGGCTTACAAAGTGGCGGTCGTACTGAGTCCATTCTCATGTCGATGCCGCCATTGGTGCGCTGGCAGTATGGTTATCAACCCGAGCCGGGCAGTGCTGAAGCGCTCCTATACGAGCGTTACCTAAAGCCGCAAGACTGGCTGTTACAGCAAACCTATTAACAGTTAATCATATGGCTCGCCAGTTGCCCAATCGACTGGCGAATGCCCTCCCGTAGCAGCTTATCTGTTACAACTTCATCCAGCGCTTGATTCATACAAAACATCCATTCATCGCGCAGTTGTGCGTTCACGGTAAAAGGCATATGGCGGGCCCGTAATCTAGGGTGACCATATTTTTCTTCAAATAAGGCTGGGCCACCTAGCCAACCGGATAAAAACTCAAAGAATTTTTGTCGAATGGTATCTAGCGGCAGAGGATGAATAGCATAAAGCGCTTTCGCTTCGGGCGCAGTTTCCATAATATCGTAAAAGCGATTGGCCAAGGCTCTTACCGCTGTTTCGCCCCCCATTAATTGATAAGGCGTTTGTTCTGGTGTCGGATGTGCCTTGCTATTTGTGTTACTTTTATTAAAAATCATCTGTATTAACTTCTTAAAAGGCATTCTTGTGGACCGTTACGCTGTATTTGGTAATCCGATAGGACACTCAAAGTCTCCTTTTATACATCAGAACTTTGCTCTGCAAACCGATGAATCGTTAAGCTATGAGCCTATTCTAGCACCAGTAGATAGTTTTGCCGACAGCTGGCGAACCTTTGTTGAGCAGGGAGGGAGGGGCGCTAATGTTACCGTGCCGTTTAAAGAGCAAGCATTTGCACTGGCCGAGATTTTATCTGAGCGAGCGCAACAAGCTGGCGCGGTAAATACTCTCTATATAAATAGTGAAGGTAAGTTAGTAGGCGATAACACCGATGGTATTGGCTTGGTACAGGATCTTGAGCGCCTTGGCGCAAAACTTAGTAATGCTTCTATATTACTACTGGGAGCGGGTGGCGCAAGTCGCGGTGTTGTGGGCCCACTGTTACAGGCAGGGGTTGCTAAAATCGTTATCGCAAACCGCACAGTAGCAAAGGCGCAAGCTATTGCTAACGCGTTTCCAGCATCCGTTATTGCTGCAAGCCTAGATGCTATTCCCGAGCAGCCTTATCATTTGGTGATCAATGCCACTTCGTCAGGTTTAACTAACGGCCGACCAGAACTTGCCAGTAAGCATTTAATACACTGTCAATTAGCGTATGACATGCTATATGGAGCTAAACCAACGGCGTTTTTAAGCTGGTGTAAAGAGCAGGGTGTACCTGTGCAGGCAGATGGCTTGGGTATGTTAGTCGCGCAAGCGGCGGCGGCTTTTACTATTTGGCGTGGCAAGCAGCCAAATGTTGAACCCGTACTTACCCTATTACAGGATCAGCTCCGCCGATGAATCAGCAGCTAATTTTTAACAATGACTTTTACTATGCTAAAGATAAAGCAGCCATCGGTTTTAGCTGCCTAGTAGCAGGACTAAAAGTTGCTTGCTTTATACCTCTCCTTATCACCGACGATCCAGAGCAAGCATTATCCCAAGTAAAAACCGAGGCCTTTACTTGGGAAGATAAAGCGGAGTTAGCTATTTCTAAAGATAGTTATAATGAGCTTGGTGAAATCTGGCTTTAAACTTCTGCCAGATACTCATCTTTCAGTTGGACATAATTTAACGCTGACTCTTTTAGAAAAGCGATTTCATGCTCTGTTAAAGGCCTCGCTTGTTTAGCGGGGCTGCCAACATATAAATAGCCACTGGCTAATCTCTTACCCGGCGGTACCAAACTCCCCGCACCGATAATGACATCGTCCTCTACTATTACATCATCCATCACAATAGCGCCCATACCAATCAAGATCCTGTTGCCAAGGCTACAGCCGTGCAGCATCACTTTATGACCTACAGTAACGTCTTCACCTATAATAAGTGGTGATCCCTCTGGCTTTCCTTTACTGGGGCGTGATAAATGTAATACCGAACCATCTTGTACATTGGTCCTAGCGCCAATACGTATATAGTTAACATCACCCCGGGCAGCGACTAAAGGCCAAATACTCACATCTGCAGCTAATTCGATATCACCCACTAATACGCTGGATGCGTCAATGTAAACGCCTGCGCCTAGCTTTGGTGCTTTTTCTTTGTAAGTTCGTAACGTCATATACCCTCCAGTGTCGACATATTATGCAGTAAACGTGGTAAAAAGCTGCACTTCGTTGAAATTTTACGCTAACAACACAAAATGCCAAGTTTTTCTTAAAAAGAGGCTTGCGTCATTTCTAAAACGCCCTATAATGCGCGCCATGCCACGGGGTGCTGCGCTTCACCAGAAACATAGCAGTAACCGGGTGATAAAGCGAGTTGCAAAAATCTTTTAAAAAGACGCTTGACAGCAAGTTTAAAATCACTAAAATGGCCGCCTCGCTTCAGGGTGCTAACGAAAGCCTCGAAAAGCGAAGTGTTGTAAAGTTGAGTTAATCGTAACGAAGAGTTTTAAAAAAGAATCTTCCTTGCGCTTGACTTAAAATCTGGGAAGTGTAACATACGCCTCCCGCTTTGAAGTTCAAAGCACGCTCTTTAACAATTAGCAATCAATTATCTGTGTGGGCACTTATGATGAT
>CAZNXI010000266.1:2270-3189 GCA_964577005.1 uncultured Rheinheimera sp. | reverse complement strand
GTGTTATCGCCTAATCCTATCCAACACTCCTGACAAGCATTTTCCCTTAACCTTTTGGTGAGATTGCTATGTCAACTTCAGATTTACTTGCTCCAGAAACTCCAACCTCAACACAATCTTCTGCGCAACAGTTTTCTGCACAACAATTTTCTGCAGAGACTCCAGCAGACGCTGCTGTGTCGAATCGCCGTTTACAACGCCAAGCCGCCCGCGATTTTATTGCTGAACTGCAGGGCGAGGCTTATCCCAATTCACGTCGTCTTTACTTGCAAGGAACGCGACCGGATATTCAGGTGGCTATGCGGCAAATTCTACTGGCTGATACCGTATTGGGCGGTACGCCGGAAGCCCCGCTCACTGAGCCGAATGAAGCGGTGCCGGTATATGATACCTCTGGGCCTTATGGCGATCCGCAAGCCCGCATCAGTGTTGAAGATGGCTTAGCACCGGTCCGTTTACCGTGGATTTTAGAGCGGCAGGATACCGAGCAGTTGTCCGGATTAAGCTCGCGTTTTAGCCAGCAGCAACAGCTGGAATCGCCGGTACCGCATCGCTTAAACCGCCAACCCCTTAAAGCTCAGGCCGGCAAAATTGTGACGCAATTGCACTATGCCCGTGCTGGCATCATCACCCCTGAGATGGAATATATTGCTATTCGCGAGAATATGGGGCGTGATCAGGTAAAAAGCGCCTTGTTAAAGCAACAACATCCGGGGCAGCCTTATGCTGCCGCCTTACCCGAGCATATTACCCCAGAGTTTGTCCGTGCCGAAGTCGCGGCTGGCCGTGCCATTATTCCGGCCAATATTAACCATCCTGAAGCCGAGCCGATGATTATCGGCCGCAATTTTTTGGTTAAAGTTAATGCCAATATCGGTAACTCGGCCGTCACCTCCAGCATTGAAGAAGAAGTGGAAAA